>DATBEY010000305.1:0-11628 GCA_036558765.1 Binatia bacterium
TTCGGGGGCGTCAAACAAAGCGGCCTTGGCAAAGAGCACGGCGATGAGGCCATCGAGCACTATACCGATTCGAAATCGGTCGTCATCGCCACCGATGTTCAAGGCGAGATTATCGGAGGAGAATAACCAGCCTCGCGGCTCTTGACCCCGAGCCTTCAATCCGCCGTTCATGAAAGTCGATCTCCCCGACGTTTATAATGCCGCCACGACCTTCGTTGATGAAAATATTGCACAAGGTCGCGGTGGCAAAATCGCCATCCATTACGAAGACCAAAAAATCACCTACCAGGAAGTTTTTGAAAAGGTTAACCGCACCGGCAACGCTCTAAGAGATCTCGGTATTGAAATCGAAAACCGGGTGCTTTTGATTTTGCCGGATTCGCCGGAGTTTGCCTATAGCTTTTTTGGCGCGATCAAGATCGGTGCCGTAGCAGTCCCGACCAATCCCTGGATGTTCGCCAAGGACTACGGGTATTTGATCAACGATAGCCGGGCACGTGCGATTGTCGTACACGAGTCGGTTCTGCCGGAAATCGAGAAGATCTGGAACAACACGCCATTCTTGAAGCGCGTGATAGTTGTCGGCGCGGCGCGCGGAAAGGCGCTTTCATACGCAGAGGTAATTGCCAATGCCTCAGAAAAGCTCGACGCGGAGAAGACGACCAAGGACGACGTTTGCTTTTGGGGTTACACGTCGGGCAGTACCGGGAGTCCGAAAGGGGCCGTCCACCTGCAGCATGACATGATCACGATCACCGATTTGTTCGTCAAGCCGGTGCTCGGGATGAGCGGCCATGACCTCTGCTTCTCGGCGTCGAAAATGTTTTTCTCCTATGGGTTGGGAAATTCCCTCTATTTTCCTTTCCGCTTCGGTGCGTCGACCGTGCTCTGGCCGGAAAAACCCGACCCCGAAAAGATTTTGCAAGTGGTCGAGAAGTACCGACCGACATTCTTTTTTTCCGTGCCCACTTTATACGCGCGTTTTTTGCGCGTGCAAAAGAAATACGATCTCAGCTCGTTACGGATTTGCCTTTCATCCGGTGAGCCCCTGCCGCCGGCGCTGTTCCATCAATGGAAGGACAGCACCGGGCTCGAATTGTTGGACGTTGTCGGCTCCACGGAAGCGGCGCACGACTTTCTCGCCAATCGTCCCGGCCGGGCCAAGGCCGGCAGCAGTGGCGAGGTGACACCGGCATTCGAGGCCAAAATCGTCGATGACGATGGTAGAGAACTGCCCATTGGACAAGTCGGTAATCTGATGGTCAAAGGGGATGCCAATTCGCCGTACTATTGGAACAAGCACGAACAAACGAAGCGGACCATGCAGGGTGAATGGCTTAAAACCGGCGACACCTATTATTGCGACGGCGAAGGCTATTATTGGTACTGCGGGCGTTCAGACGACATGATGAAGGTGGGCGGTCTATGGGTTTCGCCCATAGAAATCGAAAACACCTTGATGGAACACCCGGCAGTTCTCGAGTCGGGAGTGATCGGCGATACCGACGCCGACGGCTTATTGAAGCCCAAGGCATTTGTGCTCCTGAAGAACGAGTTTAAACCCAGTCCCGAGCTTCGGCTCGAATTGCAAAATCATGTAAAAAGCAAACTCGCCCCTTACAAATATCCGCGCTGGGTAGAGTTCGTCGAGGATTTGCCGAAAACCGTTACCGGAAAAATTCAAAGATTCCGCTTGCGCAGCAGATCCTAATAGTTGGCAGCGCGCGATTCAATCATCCGTCCAGAGATCCCGAAGGAGTGATAATGCCAGTCAACATCAAAGAGATGAAAGAAAAGCTTGCCTACTCGTGCAACATTCTCGCGAATGAAGGTCATTGGGACAATATTCTCGGCCACGTCTCGGTTCGTATGCCCGGCCAAAACCGTATTCTCATGAAACCGCACAGCTTCGGGTTCGAAGAGATCCGACCGCAGCATATTATCGTCGTCGATATTGAAACGGGAAAAAAAGTGGACGGCAAATATGAGCGCCACTCCGAAGTTTTTATTCATACCGAAATCATGAAGGCGCGTCCTGATGTGAACTGCGTTGTCCATTCGCACCCGCCCTACGCCACCGCTTTTGGTGCGCTTGGGCAAAAGCTCCGTCCCATCAGCCACGAAGGAAATATTTTCCACGAAGGTTTGCCGACCTTTGATTTCACGACGGCCTTGATCAGAACTCCGGAACTCGGCGTCGAAGTTGCCAAGAGCCTTGGCGACTGCCGCGGCGTGCTGATGAAAAATCATGGCTCCACGGTCGTCGGCGAGTCCATTGAAGTCGCAACGCTTTACGCGATCTTCCTGGAAAAAGCAGCGCGCATTCAACTGATGGCTACCGCGTCAGGCGATCCGTCCTGGACGAGCGATGAAGAAGCGGCAGTAAAATACGAGCAAATCTACACGCCGCACCGGCTCGAATCCATGTGGGACTACTTCGTCCGTCGGGCGAAGAAGTTCCGCACTGCGTTGCAGTAAAAAAGCGAGTTGGTGTTTTCAGATCTTCCGCGGCGCAGCCGAAAGTTCGCGCGGCGGCGCTTGCATCGAATACCTCTCGACTATCTAGCGTCGTGATTATTCAGTTTAGCTGGGCAGTGCAGCAATGGTCCGAGTCCGTTGGGGAACCTACTGGTCAAGGCCGTTCCGCACTTGCGGGAGTTTGCCCGGCGAGAAAGGAAGGGATATGGTCCCATCAATTCCAGAACCGGGAGGCTCGACCATGGCGGAAACAAACCCAAACTATGCGACCCCGAGCGCAATTCGATCCGTGACTTCTTATCCTGCCCGGCGCGGGTTCAAGCAGGGACCAGTGGATCCATCGATTGATTATGTACTCGGCGTCGAGGACGCCATCGATATTCACTGCCACGCGCACGAAGGACAGCAAGACGCGCTCGGTGTTGCGAAGCTGGCATCAAAGAGCCGCATGAAAGGTATTCTCTATAAAACAATTGTCGGCAGAAAGGATCCCGCGGGAACCGTCGGCGGGGTGCGGAGCGCGCTTCAGTCGTGGTGCGCCGAAAGAAACTTGACCCCGGCCCAAGTTTGGCCGGGAAGCTCCGTGACTCAGGGTTTTCTCTCGAAAATCGAGCCGGCGTGGTCGGCTAAAATGCTGAAGGCGGGTGTGGTTGGCCTCTGGATGCCGAACAACACTTCAGCCAATACGCTCTCGATTGTTGGTGGTAAACCGAGTGCTTGGGACAAGAACGCCGATCCCAATGCGCACACCGAACCCCTGCCCTGGTCCGATGCGCTCAAATATGGCCATTACTTGCTCGACGATAAGGGCCGGCTTTTACCCGAGATCGAAGAAATTTTTCGTCTGGCTCACGACCACAACGCGGCGATCTTCTTTGGCCATCCGACTAAACCCGAGTTTCGCGCTCTAGCGGAATTCAGCCAGAAAATCGGTTTTAAAAAAGGAGTCGTCGATCATCCCTTCAGCCCATTTGTCAATTTGACCATCGAGGAAATGAAAGACGCCGCCGCAGCGGGCTTGTGGCTCAACTTTACGTTCGATGAGTTATCGCCACTGCTCGGCATCGACCCCGCCAATATGTACAAGGCGATCCGTACAGTGGGCCCTGGGCACTGCACGCTTTCTTCCGACGCCGGTGAGCCGCTATTTCCCAATTCGGTCGAATCGCTCCGCCTCCTGCGCGGCTACATGTCTGCATTCGGTTGCACGGCTGAGGAAATTTATACCATGTCCACGGCAAATCCTGCTTTCATTGTCGGTTTGGATCTCGCCAAACCAAAGCGAGCAAGCGCCGCTTAACCCTGGGCTTTTAAACGCTCGCGCTCGCATTGATAAACAAAAAGCGCCGATGATTTGCTCATCGGCGCTTTTTTGTTTGGGGTCGGGGTTTCAGACCGTTACTTGCCGCCGGCCTTTTTATCGAGCTCGGCAACAAATCGCATATCCAGAAAATCGTCGGCCTTGACACTTCTCGCAGATGGATCTTTCTCCACGATCTCTGCAAGCACGGCCTCCATGCCCTTTCGACTGACGTAGGGCGGATACTCTAGGTATTCACGAAACTGATTATAGGTATCTTCCGCGATCTCGGGTTCTTTTACTTTAAGCTGATTTTGGATCATTTTGAGAGCTGCCGGTTTATTGGTTTTGAACATCTGCACACCCTCGGCGTAGGCGCGCACCACACGACGCACAGTTTCTTCGTTACTCCTTATATAGTTTCGGCTGGTTCCAATCGCTACCGATACAAATTCCGGACCATCCTTAGCCACATTCATGAGCTCGATGAATCCGGCTTTTTTGGCTCTCGCGTTGGTAGGCGGCGATACCACGCCGGCATCGATCTGGCCCGCCGAGAGCGCCGTGAAGATATTGGGCACTTCGAGCAATGGGAGCAATTGATAATCGGCCGGCCGCAAGCCGGCCGATCCAAGGGCATAGAGTGCCGAGGTGTGGGTGGACGATCCTACCCGTGTGATCCCGATTTTTTTCCCTTTCAAATCAACGATCCGCTTTATGTCGGGTTTCGCCATTAGCGAAAAAACTTGTCGATTTGTGGCTCCAGCGACTAGAGCTAAATTTGCGCCTTTCAAGATTGCCTGCGCTGCGTTAGATCCATCCATCGACGAGAAGGCGATCTCACCGGCAAGAATCGCCTGAATACCTCTAGAGCTGGAAGGAATATGAATCAGCTCGACGTCCAGACCGTATTTTTTGAACAGGTTTTCCTGCGCTGCCATGAAGATTCCGCTTTGTGCGCCCGTCACGGCTGTCCAATTGATACGCACCGGGTTTTGCGCCCAAACCTCGGCGGAAAATCCGACAAGAAAAAGTATCGCAATCATCGATCGCCAGACTCGTTGTGACATGGTGACTCCTTTAGAAGTATTTCACGTTGATCAAGCCTGCAGAAGCCTACCAATTCATTTGCCTAATTCAACCGGTTGGTTTGACCATGGAAGCGTGCTAAGCACAGCCCATGAGCAGCAAACTTCACCTAACTTTAGCTACAGGAGACTATGAAAGTATCCGCGCGCTGAAAGAAGGTTACGTCCGACCCGACGGTATTGAGCTTACGGTTCTCACTGATATGACATCCGATACTCGCCACTGGCGCATGTTGCGCAATCGCGAGTTCGACATTGCTGAGCTCTCGATGTCGAATTACCTCATGGCGAAATATACCGGGCTGCCGTTCACCGCGATTCCGGTGTTTTTGCATCGCCGTTTTCGCCATGGATTTATTTTTTTAAACACGAGCAAGGGTATCAAGAAGCCGGCAGACCTGATCGGCAGGAGTGTCGGTCTCAGAAATTTTCAGGCGACCGCGAACCTATGGATCCGCGGTGTTCTGGAGCACGAGCACGGACTGCCTCACCGCAGCGTGCACTGGTTCAAGCAAGATGAGGAGGAAGTCGATTGGACTCCGCCGGGCGATCTCGATATCGAGCGCATCGCCCCGGGGAAAAGCGTAGAAAAAATGCTGGTCGAAGGGGAGCTTGATGCGCTCATCCATCCAGAGATCATTCAACCGATCCTCGACAAAGATCAAAGAGTGAGCCGGCTTTTTCCGAATTACCGGGATCTCGAGATCGATTACTACAAGCGCACGGGAATTTTTCCGATCATGCATACTACCGCAATTAAACAGGAGGTGGTAGAAAAATACCCCTGGGTCCCGATCAATCTGATGCAGGCCTTCGAAGAATCGAAGAAAGCCGCTTACAAGCGCATGGAAAATCCCCGTATTGTGCCACTGGGGTTTCGCTCTTTTCTCGAAGAACAGGAGGAACTGCTGGGGCATGACCCGTGGGTGTACGGTCTTGGTGAAGTTAATAGAAATACCCTGGAGACTCTGATGCAATACTCGCGGGAACAAGGTCTCCTCGGGCGCAAGATGTCTCTTGAAGAGCTTTTCATCAATACACAGGCGCACTCATGACCACGGAAGTTGCGATTATCGCCGGCGTTGGGCCGGGAACTGGAGCCGCTTTGGCGCGTGCTTTTGCCAAGCAAGATTACGCCGTTGGGCTGATTTCCCGCCGGGCCGAATCGAGTACACCGGTTGCTGATGAAATCCGAGCACGCGGGGGCAAAGCGCTCATTGTGCCCTGCGATGTGACCAATCGCCAAAGCGTACAAAGCGCTGCAGGAGAAATTCGTAGCCAGCTTGGCACAATCACCGCTTTGGCTCATAACGCCAGCGGTTATGGGCGTGGCCGTTTTCTTCAAATGGATCCGGAGCAGGTTCGCGCATCTTTCGATGCTAATGTCATGGGCGCGGTCTACTTGGCGCAGGCTGTCATCCCTGACATGCTGGCAGCCGGCCACGGTTTCATTTCGCTGACCGGAGCCACCGCCGCGCTTCGTGGCCGCGCCGGATTTGCGCCTCTCGCCATTGGTAAGGCTGGCCTACGGATGCTCGGGCAGGCGCTTGCGCGTGAGTTTCATCCGAAAGGGATTCATGTGGTGCACATCATCGTCGATGGTCAGATCGACACGCCGCGGCTTCGTTCGAGAGAGCCCGATCGAACACGCCAAAGCGTAATTCCGCCGGATGCCATTGCCGCTACCGTCATCAATTGCTTGAAACAATCACCCGCCGCCTGGTCACAAGAGATCGATATCCGACCCGCCGTCGAGAGTTTTTGACGCCTCCTGCGGCATTGATCTTCGCGTGCCGTTGGCATAAATTTTTGACCGCTAAGCTATTCCCGTGAGCTGGTCGGGAAGGGAGGATCTATGTTCGGTAAGGGAGTTTTTCAAGAAGAAGAGAATTTACTCAGGAACATCATTCGCAGTATAGATAAAAGAGTCGATTATTCAGCAAAAGAGGGGGAAGGCTCTCGTTTCATCGTGCATCTTAAACTTCGCGCGAACGAGGACGATGTAGTGCTGGACTTGGAAGATCTCCAGGCCGCGAGGACCGATATGGTAAAGCGCCATCAGATACGCCAAAAGATCAAAGCGAGAACTGACCACCTCGACAAATCTCGTTACGAAGAGGATATTCTCGGTCTCAAGTCAGCACGTCTGCTAAAAGCATCGCCCAAACCTGAGCCAATGATGCAGCGCGGAGGATTTGGCCGGGGGCCAAGGCGCTAGAGCGTTTACAGGAACGGCACCATAACAGCTAACCCGCAGACCCGAGCTATGGATAAGGCCACTGTGATTCGTCAGGCACTGAGTCAGTCCGGACAAATAATCATGCCTGGCGTTTACGACGCACTGAGCGCAAAAATCGCCGCGCGTTCTGGCTTCGAGGTTATTTTTATTACCGGCTATAGTCTCTCCGCAACGCTTTTAGGCGAACCCGATTTCGGTTTGTTGACTCAGACTGAAGTAATCGCGGCTGCCCAAAGAATCTGCTCGGTGGTAGAGACGCCTGTCATTGTTGACGCGGACACTGGCTATGGGAATGCCATTAACGTTATCCGAACGGTTCGGGATCTTATTGGCGCCGGTGCCGCCGGTATGTTCCTGGAAGATCAGGTATGGCCAAAACGCTGCGGTCATATGAAAGGTAAGCAGGTCATCCCGCTCGACGAACAGTTGAAGAAGCTCGAAGCGGCGGTTGAAGCAAAGCAGAATCGGGACTTTTTTATCGTTGCACGCACCGACTCGCGGCAGGCTTTGGGTTTAAACACAGCGATCGAACGCGGGATCGCATTTAAAGAAGCTGGCGCTGATGCAGTTTTCATCGAAGCACCAGAATCGAAAGACGAAATGAAAGAGATTTCGAAGCAGGTTCCCGGACCGTTGGTCGCGAATATGCTCGAGCGCGGCGTTACCCCGCTTATGGGGCCTAATGAGCTAAAAGAGCTAGGTTTTGATCTGATTGTCTGGCCTCTCGCGCCGCTCTACTCCGTCGCCAAAACGTTAACGGAAGTCTACACCACACTCAGACGGGATGGCTCGACTTTGGCAATCCTCGATCGGTTAATGCCTTTTGATGAGTTTAATCGAATTGTTGGTTTAGATGAGAAATATGCTTTAGATGCTAAGTATCGAAATTAGTACCAAGTCTTGGTTTTCTTAAAGTCGCATCGGCATCAGAACGTAAAGATAACTGTCTATCCCTACTTTACGGATGATGCTCGGGCTGAGTTCGTCCTTCAACTCGATACTGATTTCCCCTTCCCCGGTCAGCACACCCAAGACATCGAGCAAATAACGGGCGTTAAATCCAATGGATAGCGGTTTGCCCTTGTATTCCGCCTCGATCTCCTCCACCGCTTCGCCCAGATCGGGATTGTTCGCCGAAATGGAAACTTTGCCATCGGAGAATTCCATCCTGACACCCTTGTATCGTTCGCTGGATAGAATCGATACGCGGCGCAGTGCCTGCAATAGTTCATCATGCTCCAGTCTGGCGACATTGGGATTCCCCTGCGGGATGACCTTGGTGTAATCGGGAAAATCGCCATCGATCAAGCGCATGAAAAGCTCGATTTTCTCTTTCGTGACAAGGGCCATATTGTCCTTGAAGCCCAAAGATACGACTCCGTCATCGCCTGCTTCCAGGAGCTTTTTGAGTTCCGATAACCCTTTTCTCGGTAAAATGACTCCTTTGTTCAGGCCAAGAGATCCGACCGAGCCTTCTTCAAAAGCCAATCGATGACCATCGGTTGCCACCATCCTGAGCTTACCGCCTTCGCCTTGCTCTACAAAAACTCCGTTCAGGCTGTAGCGGGTTTCATCCGTCGAAACCGAAAAAATGGTCCGTTCGATCATTTCATGAATCGTCGAAGCTGGCGTGGTCGACAATGTCTTGCCGTCAAATTTCGGAAATTGCGGAAACTCCTTTGCCTCCATGCCGACGATTTTGAAAACTGATTTTCCGCTGCGCACCTCCACCCAATCATTTTCCAAGCGTTTTATCTGCACCTGCTGATTTGGAACTTCCCGAATGATTTCGTAAATCTTTTTGGCGTTAATAGTTACCGTTCCTTCTTTGCCGATATCGCTTTCGACTTCGCCTCGTACTCCAACCTCGAGGTCCGTCGCGGTAATCCGAAGGGATCCTCTTTGCGCCTCAATCAGAACATTGGCGAGAATCGGCATCGTGTTGCGGCGCTCGACAATGCTTTGAGTCCAATAAAGCGTGGCGAGAAGACTATCCCGCTTGGCTTTAAATTCCATACTTCCTCCCGGTCACTTCGGCTTCTCTCTTTATATATATAAATTCTAGTCGTAATAGTAGTACCTGTGCACAAGTGCAAAACCCAGTTTTGAACAAGGAAATCAGGCAGGTAGGTTGTGGATTGTCGATGCTCGCGAAACGCGTTCTTAGGCGTGGTTCGTTCAGCTCAAGTGATCATCGATAGTCATTCACATCTTGGGCTGAGCTTAACCACAAGTTGTTCACACTCTTTTTCTAATGTTCAAATTGCGTTCGAGCTTTTCGATCGTGGTTTGCATGTGTGGATCTTCTTTGATTTTTCTCTCAATCGTCTTGGAGGCGTGAATGACCGTGGAGTGATCGCGCCCGCCAAATTTATCACCAATGGCGGGAAAGGAAGTCTCAGTATATTTGCGGCAAAGATACATGGCGACTTGGCGCGGGAAGGCGATATTTTGTGTGCGCCGTTTGGCTTTGAGATCAGTGATTTTGAGATTGAAATAGTCGCAGATCGTTTTCTGAATGTTTTCGACCGTGATCTCTTGCTGGGCATTTTTTAAGGTGTTGCGTAAAACATCTTTCGCGAGTTCCACTGTGATAGTCGCTTTGGTTAATGAGGAAAACGCGCCCAGGCGAGTGAGAGATCCTTCGAGCTCCCGGACGTTGGAGTCAATGTTCGAAGCGAGGAAAAACGCCACATCGTGGGGCAGTTGAACACCTTCGTTTTCGGCTTTCTTCTGCAGAATGGCGACGCGGGTCTCCATATCCGGCGGCTGGATGTCGGCGATCAAACCCCACTCGAAACGATTTCTTAAACGATCTTCAATCCCAGGGATTTCTTTCGGGAATTTATCTGAAGTAATGACAATTTGTTTGTGCGACTCGTAAAGTGAATTGAACGTGTGAAAGAACTCCTCCTGAGTACGCTCTTTCCCGGCGATAAATTGGACGTCATCGAGGATAAGAATGTCGACGTTTCTGAATTTTTTCTTGAATTCGTCCATCTTGTCCCGCCGAAGGGATCCGATCAGCTCGTTCATAAATGATTCCGAGCTTAGATAGACAACTTTTAAACCCTGCCGGTGTGATGCTGCCTGGTGACCGATGGCATTGACAAGATGGGTCTTACCTAAACCGACACCGCCGTAAATGAACAAAGGGTTATAATGCTCGCCCGGTTGGTTCGCGACGGCGACACATGCCGCGTGAGCAAATTGATTGCTCGCCCCTACAACGAAGTTTTGAAAGGTATACTTCGGAATGAGATTGTTATTCGGTCTCTGTACCCGCTCGCGCTCTTCTCGCTTCGGGCCCTTTTCAGCGTTCGTCTGCCGATTGGCCTTTTCGTTAATTTCAAAAACAACTTTGATCTCGTGCTTTGCGAGCATGCACAGGATATCTTCGATTTGTGCCAGATAATGTTCAGTCAACCAGTCCCGAAAAAACTTGTTGGGCACATCCAGACAAATTTCATTTTTATTTCGTGAGACAAAGCCGATCGGTTTAATCCAGGTCTCGTAATTCTGCCTGTCGATCCGTTCTTTGATCTCCGCAACCGCCTGCGACCACAGCTCTGGCATAAAATCACACTAAGGCCTTGAAACCCTGAAAAGAAATGACCAAATAGTTACAAACAAAGTTATCCACAGGTGTTGATAACCCTGGCAGCGCCGCGGCGAAGTAAAAAACCAAGACAAGCGCCGTTCAGGATCGAGAAAAGGAAAATTGGTAGCAACACGAGTTGAAAATAGTTCTGCCGCCGGGGCCCTAGCGTAGCTCATTTTCCTCGTGCTTTCTCGCAAACCCGGTAAAAAATTTTCGCGCTGGAGAATCAGGAAAAATTTTTAATAGTCCTTTTCAAATTTCTTTGCAACAAAAAAAGTACTGCGAAATTTTTTTTCTGTAACGATTTTTTTCTTGACACGTTGCGCGACGAGTGTTAGCGACGCAAACCCAAAGCATGACAGCAAAGCTAAAAATTTTTCGCCGCGCAGAGCGTAGAATTCCCGGCGGTGTAAACAGTCCCGTACGAGCATGGAAATCCGTCGGCGGCGTGCCGCTTTTTGTCGCGCGCGGCAAAGGCAGCTATATTTTTGACGTTAGCGGAAAACGCTATATCGACTTCGTCGGCTCGTGGGGACCGCTAATTCTGGGTCACGCTCACCCGCGAGTGGTGCAGGTTGTTCAACGGCGAGCGTTGCAAGGGTTTACCTTTGGCGCGCCCACGATGCTTGAGGTCGAGCTTGCCGAAGCTGTTGCGGCCGCTATCCCGTCCATTGATAAGCTTCGTCTGGTAAGTTCAGGCACAGAAGCGACTATGAGCGCGATCAGACTCGCGCGCGCCTTCACCGGCCGAAGCAAGATAATCAAGTTTGACGGCTGTTATCATGGCCATTCCGATGGCTTGCTCGTCAAAGCCGGTTCCGGGCTAGCGACGCTAAGCTTGCCAGAAAGCGCCGGCGTTCCGCCAGCCTTTGCCGGCGAAACACTGATAGCTAAATACAACGATAGTCAGTCACTACAAAAG
>DATBEY010000306.1:0-4250 GCA_036558765.1 Binatia bacterium
ATAAAAACTACCTTCTATCGAGCGACGGGTTCAGCCCTGGTATCGCGGATCCAAACCGAGCAGCGTGCCGGAACCCACACATGGGATGTCATGAACGCAACGGGATTTGAGCCTTACGTGCTGGTAGAACAGGGCTATTTCGCTAAATACGATGCGCCGGAACGGAAAGCTTTTCCTGAGGGGCACAAGGACAGCGAGGGTTATTGGACTACCATGTACACCTCTCCCATGGTTGTGACCTATAACACAGGTCTTGTTTCCCCTGGAGAACTCCCGAAGGAATATTTCGATTTGCTTAAGCCAAACTGGAAGGGGCGACTGGGCTTGGACTCCTCGGACCTCGAGTGGTATGCGAACCTAAGAAAGGTCTGGGGCGCCGAAAAAGCGCAAAAGTTTCTCGCAGGTTTACGGGCACAGGATATTCGGCTCGTTCAAGGCCGGTCGCTGTTGACCAATCTGCTTTCAGGTGGCGAGGTGGCAATTCTCGTTAATAACTTTCTGCAGAATGTCATCGAAGCGAAGCGCAAAGGGAGCCCGGTGGAATTCTTGGCTTTGGATCCGGTTATTTCAGCAGCGGGACTGGTCGGTATCAACAAATCGGCGCCCCATCCGAACGCTGCCAGACTGTTCATCGATTTTGTGCTCTCGAAAGAGGGACAAGAGCTTATCGTTAAAACGGATCGGAGCTCGGTTCGCAAAGACGTAACGGGTAATCCACTCGACTTGATTAAAAATGTAAGAGTTGTGCCGTCCGATTTGAGCTTGGGGAAAGACTACATCCGGCTCAGAGATGAATACCGACAGTTTTTAGGCATCAATCAGTAATCGTTTGCATTTGAAGGAGATCGGCCATGGCGCATGTTGATTGCGATTCGCACATTTTGCCGGAGGACGCGTTTGCTGAGATCCCGGAGGCCTTTCGTCATGATGGACCGCGGATTGTAACCGATGCGAATGGCAACTCCTGCGTGGTCTATCCGGCGCGACAGCGCAATATACCTGATTACGCACGCCCAATTCCGAATCCGTTCAATCCGCGTCCGCGCTCTTCGGGAAATAGGCCCGAGGTCCGCATTGCCGATATGGCCAAAGCCGATATCGACATCCAGGTATTGGTTCCGAGCAACGGCTCTTTCTATTATGACGTCGAACCCCAACTTGCGGCCGCCGTCTGCCGCTCCTACAACAATGCGGTTGGACGGATCGTGAAAAACCATCCAGGCAAGTTTATCGGCTTGGCCACGCTTCCCATGCAGGAGCCGAAAATGGCCGTCGAAGAATTAGATCGCGCGGTGCGCGAGGTCGGCCTACGCGGACTGGTCTGCTATACGACCGTTCAGGATAAGGATCTTGATGCCGAAGAGTTCTGGCCGATCTACGAAAAAGCGCAGCAGCTCGGAGTTCCGATCATTGTTCATCCCGTAAACACGGGACCAATAATCGGCGGCTGGAGAATGACGCGCCACTACGCCGACCGCGGCTACGGTTTCTGGAGCGCGCTCGGAAACTCGATGGAAAACTCGGTGATGATCGCCAATCTGATGTTCGGTGGCGTGCTCGATGCTTTCCCAAAGCTGCGCTTTTGTTTCATGGAAGGCGGCGGGACCCAGGTGCCGCACCTGATGGAAGGTTTAGCGGCTGTGCATTCAGGCGAAGGGGATTATAGCCGGCTCAAATCAAAACCGAAGCGAGAACCGATCGAGTATCTCGATCAATTGTACTTTTCGGTACGGACGACTGAAAGCCTGCTCGGAGTTTTGGTTGACCGCTTGGGAAACGATAGCTGGGTGGTCGGGACGGACTACCCGCATGCCGACACGATGGGGAGCTGGCCGCATACCGTGTCGGTTATTCAATCGCGGGAAGATCTTTCTGCGGATACCAAGGAGGCGATCCTCGGCGGCAATGCCCTTAGGCTCTTTGGTCTGAGTATGTAAAGGGTGTTTCTGGTCACGAACCATGCTTCCCCATTCGCGGAGTGCAATAAGGTAAAAATAGGTTTCAGCCCATCGATCGATCTCTGCTAAAAGCCTCTAAAGTACCCGACGAGAGTTCATGATCCGTAGCATTGCATTTTTTCTTCTTGCCACGTTGGCAAGTTACAACCAGCTCCAAGCTGCGGACCGTCCTGTTCTTACTGTCGCTTTGGTTTCGACGAGCTGGAATACGGGTTTGCCGACGGCGGTTGCACGCGGGATGGGCTATTTCGCTGATGAAGGGCTCGAGGTACGTCCGGTAACGCTTGCGACGAGCGGGCCAATCATGATGGCGCTTTTGATGAGCGGCCAGGCACAAATGGTGATTGCTGGCGGCGTGGCGATTCTCCGCGGGATTGCTCACGGCGCTCCGGTGGTGATTATCGGTGGTGAGCTCAGCAGGATGAGCTATGCCCTGATGGGGGCCAAAGGCGTAAAGTCGGTGAGTGATCTCAAAGGTAAAATGGTCGGCATTACCGGTATCGGCGGGCTCGGTGAGTTTGCCGTCGTAGAGTCGCTCAAGCGGAACGGCTTGACGAAAGACCGCGACTACACGCTGCTCAATATCGAGGGTGGAACCACCGCGCGGATGGCCGCTCTCAGGGCAGGAAAGGTTCAGGCGGTGCCGCTCACTCCAGGCCAGCGGGTGCAGGCCGAAAAAGAGGGGCTCCCGGTGATTCTGGATACAAGGGATTCGCTTGCCGAGTTTCCTTCAACCGTGGTGGCATCGACCCGGGAATTCACCGCTGCCCATCCGGACCAGGCCGTGGGCTTTCTCCGAGCGCTGTCAAAAGCGATGGATTTCATCCGAAAGAACAAAGATAAAGCGATTGAGCTTGGGAAGTTACAAGGCATGCGCGGAGACCTTGCGGTCGAGCGAAAAGCGTTGGATTATTATGCCGACGATCTCGAGATCAAACTCACGCCGTCGAATATCGCGGCGCTTTTGAAGATCGTCGGCAGCTCGGAGCCGGCGGCAAAGTACTTCGACGACACTTATTTGAATCAGGCCGTTGGCAAAAAATGAAAATAAAAAATGTGCGCGGAGGTTTTTATGAAGGCTGTCAATTCGTTGGATCTTTCTCCCGAACATACGGGTCTCGTCATCGTCGACATGCAGCGCGAGGGCTGTGAGCGGCACGGACCGACGCTCAAACCGATTATTAAAAACATTCGCGCGTTGTTAGACCGTTTTCGTGAAGCCAACGGCAAGATCGTTCACGTGCAATCGGTGCGATCCAAAGACCATCCCGAATTCACTGTTTTCGGCAAGGAATATTCTCTGATTATCGATACGCCGGCGGTAGACTTTGTCGATGAATTAGTGCCGCTGCCCGGTGAAATTGTCGTGCAGAAGTTTTCGCACGACTGCTTTTACAAAACCACCATGGAAGAAGAGCTGCGCAAGCTCGATCTTCAATCGTGCCGCGACCGCATCGTTGTCACCGGGATCGGCTCGAACAACTGCGTTTATCACGCGGTGATCGGCTTTCACATCAGGAATTATTTCGTCACAGTCCCGGAAGATTGTATTCACGCAAGCCGAGCTGAGGGTCAGGCTTTTGCGCTCAGTCAATTCCGCTCGCCCGCCTACAACTTTAATATCGACGTTGTCCGGTCGGAGCAGCTCGTTTTCTCCGCGAGCAAGCGCGTGGCAGTGGCGTGAAACGCAAGATTTAACGGACGTACTCAGACGAAACCGGATCTAAAGAAAATTGTCGCGTGGAACGCATTTAGGATTGAAACGGGACCAGAGAACTATCATACCGCTCTGGAACGTGATCCCTCGGGGTTAGTGCATCAGTATCCAATCGCGTAGCCCTTCCCGTCTCGGATCCTCACGGCGGCGAGTTCCGGCTCGGGAGTTGGCCTCGCTGGCTGATAACTCAGCCTTCGGGTACACCTGGTTTGTATGGAACCATTAAGGAGATAATCGAATCTTGGCCTGGATAAAATGGGCAGTAGCGGGTTGGATAATAGAAAGAGGAAATTCTGAATGCGGTGGTCTCGTGAACAAACAGTAAATGCCCAATATCCCCAGGATCTTCAGTGGTCAGTTATTTTTTAGTGCGCGATCCGCGCTGCAGTTGAGTCTGAACGCGAGCGGCGCTTGCCGGGAAATCGTTGTGGGCGCCGCCGGCGGGCGGCCGTTAATATTTCTTCTTGTATTTTAGTCAACACTGCGTTTTCTAACTTATTCTTATTGATGAGCCGTGCGGCACAACTTTTTTTGCCGCCTTTGAGGTAGGACCCGCAACTATAGTAATGAAATTT
>DATBEY010000307.1:0-2223 GCA_036558765.1 Binatia bacterium
CAGCTCAAGAAAGGAAAAATGGAGCTGGCGCACGGCGGCACGGTGTTTCTCGACGAAGTCGGCGATATATCGGCGGAGCTGCAGACCAAGCTCCTGCGTTTTCTTCAGGAGCGCGAGTTCGAGCGCGTGGGCGGAACTCAAGCCATTCCGGTGGACGTGCGGGTGATCGCGGCAACCAATCGGGAGTTGTCGAACGCTATCAAACAGGGACGCATTCGCGAGGATCTCTATTATCGCCTCAACGTCATTCCAATTTCGCTGCCGCCGCTAAGAGAACGAACAGAAGACATACCGGCGCTCGCGCAGTTTTTCCTAAAACGATTTGCCGCAGAAACGAAGAAAATATTTTCCGGCATTACAAGGGAAGCGGAAGGGCGGCTTCTTGCGTACGGATGGCCAGGCAACGTCCGCGAGTTAGCTAACGTGATTGAGCGCGCCGTGGTCCTTGGGCAAGGTCCGGAAATAATCGACGACGATCTGCCTCTGCGCATTGCTGTGAACGACATCGAGCGGACCGATGGAGCGCTTTCGTATCGCCACGCCGTGGATGGTGCTAGAGCCGACGTCATCAGAAAAGCGCTTGCTCACACGCAGGGGAACCGCGCGGCTGCGGCGAGGGTTCTTGGCATGCACAAAACCCATCTGCTGAATCTGATAAAGACGCTGAGAATTGAATAAAGTAAAAATGGAATGTTCCAAGGGTTCCAAACGTTCCAGCGGTGTATGCTCTTTGCTCGTCAAGCCGTCGAAAGACGATTTGAGCGTTAGCCCTAATCCCACACGGTACGAACCAAGCCAGATTGACGGATCTTCTCGTCGCCGGTAATCAGCGGCAAGCCCGCGACTCTGGCCTGGGCGATGATCATACGGTCATAGGGATCGCGGACTGTTGTAAATGTTGCGGCTTTCAGAAGGACGGCCGTGTCGTTGATGGCCAAATCGAGGTTATCGGATTTGTCCAGCGAGATGATAAAGTCTCGAAACGGCAATGGGATGTGAATTTTTCCGACCTCGGATAGAAGGAGGACCTCCTCGAGGACGGTGAAGGGGACGATGATCATCTCCAATCCACGATCTGCTCGATCAAAAACGGTGCGTGCCCGGCGTCCCAGCCGACGCTTACGATCAGTGACATGATGGATCAAAGCGTGGGTGTCGGTAACATACGTCATGAGAAGTTTTTTGCCACTGCTTCAATCCGCGACTTCCGTAACTCGCGAATCGCTTCATCGATATCGCCAACAGCCTTCCCGATGCCGCCGATCTTGAAGATTTTTTTCCCGCCGACGGTTTTTAAATATTTCGAAGTGCCCGAGAGTTCCCGGTATCGGTCAATGCCGATAATGACCGCGACCGGCTTTTGGCGTTTGGAGACGACGTAGGTGTCTCCACTTTCCGCGACCCGATCGACAATCTCGCTGAGCTTCGACCGAGCCTGCACGAACGTCATGAGTTTTTCTTTCGCCATCGTCTGACTCCTTGTGTACACTTCGAGTGTACATTAGGGCCTAAGGCGGGTCAAACCAGATTCGGTTGAAATCCGTCGCGGCGGTTTACCGCTTCGTTGGTGTGGAATGTTCGAAAAGTCGCAGACCGATTCGATTAGGCCTATGAGGATTGAAGCAGGAGGTTGAAGGCCTGAACGATTTGAGCGGTCAAGTCGTTCAGGCCATTGCGACAGGTTGCTAATTATTTCGCGGTTTCCGGCACGCCTGGCGGCCGGGTTTTGTCGTCGTAGTACTCTTGACTGAATTCCGGCTTGCGCCGTTGGCTGAAGGCTGCGGAACCTTCATCGTAATCTTTGCTCTGGCGCAAATGGGCGTAGAACTCGCGGTGGATCTCGAAGCCTTTTTCCCAGCCCTGGAGTTCGTAGAGAAACTTATCTTCGATGAACTCTACCGTATGCGCTGCAATCAGCCGTCCGTTGCGGTTGATCGTCGTCGCCAGCTCGATGCAATCGTCGAGCAGCTTTTCCGGTTGACATATTTTCTGAATCAGGCCGATGCGGAATGCCGTATCCGCGTCGATCATCTGCCCGGTGAGCGCTAACCAATATGCCCAGCCGGTGGGAATTTGACCGACATAACTCGGCCAAGCCGCCATGTGCGACCAGCGTACTTCCGAGCAGCCGAACTTCGACGAGGGCACACAGTAGCGGATGTGGCAGGCGAGCGAAAGGCCGAAGCCGCCGCCGACAGCGTAACCGTTGATCGCCGCAATAAT
>DATBEY010000308.1:0-5919 GCA_036558765.1 Binatia bacterium
TCTGGCGCGTACGGGATACCAATCGCAACAGACAGACGAGCCGGATGACAAGAGCCGCCGAAACAATTTATGGGAACCGCTTCCCGGCGATCACGGCGCTCATGGGGAATTTGGCCAGCGTGCACACCGCTATTCGGTCCAGCTTTGGGCAGCAACCCATCGTGGCTGGTTGGCCTCCGCGGGACTAATTTTAGCTGCGGCGGCTTACGGCGCGTTGTCCAGAAAACCTAGGATGAGCAGAGCCACACATGCCTGAGCCGTCTCAAGACAAATTTGCAGGAGAACCCCTGCACGCGAAGCAGGAATCGCATAAGCATGCGGCCGAGCAAAGACGTGCCAAGACAAAGCGCGAGAACAACGAACGCAAACACCGCCTCCAGAGCGACGGGCGCTCCGCAGTGACACGAAGCATCGCTCAGGCGGTCGTACTAAAAGACCGGGATCTGTTTTTTCTTTCAGAAGAGGACGGCTCGGTGCCCTTGAAAGGAGAACACGGACTGGGCCTTTACTATCATGACTGCCGTTATCTGAGCGGTTACGAAGTCAAATTTGGCACAGCAAAACCCACGGTACTTGTCTGCACGGCCATATCTGGGTTCGGTGCCACCCTCGAGCTCACCAATCCTGATCTCCGGATCGATAACCAATTTCTGATCCGCAAGGATGAAATTGGCATCCAACTCGAGCGACTCCTGGATAGCGATCAACCGGCGCTGCGCGACGTTTTTAAGCTGCGCAACTACGGGACGGACGCCGTCGATCTGCCGCTTCATTTTGTTGCTGAATCGAGCTTTGAGCCGTTGTTCGTCGTGCGCGGCCAGTTGGCGCAAAAACTAGGCTACCGGCACCCGCCGTCATGGGAGAACGGGCGGCTCATTCTGCGCTACGACGGCGCGGACAAGATCGAGCGCATTCTTTCAATTCGGTTTTCGCCAATGCCACACTTTACGAGAGAGAATAGTGCGCGGTTCGAGTTTAAACTGGAGCCGCGCGAAGAAAAGGAGCTGTGTGTAACGTTCACCATCACAGAAGGGCGAAAACAGGTTGTACCGCAAAACCAACCGCCGCCGGGCGATATGCACGAAGTCAAAGAACGGTTGGAAGGGTACGCCAACCACTGGCTGGAAAGCACAACGGAAATTCGCAGTAACAGCTCTCTCCTGAACGATGTGGTGAAGCGGTCCTTGCGGGATCTTTACATTTTGAAAACGAGCCTTGAAGGAGAACAATTCTTTGCGGCGGGCGTGCCGTGGTACGTCACTTTGTTTGGTCGGGATAGTCTGATCGCATCTCTTCAGACGCTTGCGTACAAGCCCGAGATCGCCGAGCAGACGCTGCGGCTGATGGCCAAGTATCAGGGCAAAAAGATCGATCATTGGCGAGACGAGGAACCAGGCAAGATCATGCACGAGCTGCGGGTCGGGGAGATGGCGCATTTGAATGAAATTCCGCAGACGCCCTATTACGGCACCATCGACGCGACGCCGCTGTTTTTGGTTTTGCTGGCGCGACATGCCGCGTGGACCGGAGAACTGCGCTTATTCGAAGATTTGCGCGATCATGTCGAAGCGGCGCTCTCATGGATCGCGGACAACGCGGAAAAAAATCATGATGGCTATCTGAAATATCAAAGCTCATCCAAGAATGGTTTGAGCAACCAAGGCTGGAAGGATTCGGGCGACGCCATCGTAAACGAGGATGGCAGCTTGGCGGAGCCGCCGATTTCCTTGGTCGAAGTGCAGGGCTATGTTTATTTGGCGAAGATTTCGCTGGCTGATCTCTACGAGCGCGCGGGAGAATCGGAGCGCGCCAGGCAGCTGCGAGATCAAGCAGAGGCGCTGCGTTCGCGATTCAATCGAGACTTCTGGATTGAGGAGCGGCAATTCTACGCCCTGGCGCTTCAGGCAGAGAATCGTCGAGCGGCCGCAATTTCGTCCAATCCCGGACAGGCGTTGTGGACAGGCATTATCGACCCGAAGAATGCCCGCCCGACCGTCGAAAGATTGCTGTCCGAGGACATGTTTAGCGGTTGGGGCATCCGTACACTCTCCGTTAAAGAACCACGCTACAACCCGATCGGGTATCATCTCGGCACCGTCTGGCCGCACGACAATTCGCTTATTGCCGCCGGGTTCAGGCACTACGGATTCGATGAGGAAGCCTGCCGCATTTTCAGCGCGATCGTGGAAGCGGCGCAAAACTTCGCACACTACCGATTGCCCGAGGTCTTCGCGGGGTTTCAACGTGAGTCGTATGGCGTACCGGTTCGCTATCCGGTTGCCTGCCATCCACAGGCTTGGGCTGCTGGGGCCGTTCCGTATTTGATCCAGGCCGTCTTGGGACTGATGCCAGAAGCATTCGAGCATCGCTTACGTATTCGTCACCCGGTCTTGCCGGAATCTATACGCTGGCTCGAGCTTCACGGACTCAGGATTGGAAAGGCTCGTGCAGATTTGAGGTTTGAACGGGCGCAGAACGGTGCGGTTCATGCCAGCGTCCTTAAGGTGAACGGAGAACTGGATGTCGTCATTGAAAACAAGTCAATGGAACCTAGCGGAGGTCGGCAGGTCTAGGAAAAACCCGCTACCGCCGCAGCGCGCGAGTTTGGATCGGGATGAATAAATTCATTCCCATGGGCTGGAATCACAACCCATCCGATTGGGCTGAGCGGGTGGTCGCGTTGGTCTTCGTGCTGACGGGGTTCGGTATTGCGGTTTACTTGGCTTTGTTTCAGCTCGGCTTCCTCGCCAGTGTTTGGGAGCCCATCTTCGGCGAGGGCGCCAATAGGGTGCTGCATTCACCGCTGACGCGCAAGCTGGCAGTACCCGATGCGGCGCTTGGCGCTCTTGGTTATCTGCTCGAAGCCGTGTTGATTGCAGCCGGTAGCAACAAGCGATGGCGTGATCAGCCGTGGATCGTTACTTTGTATGGACTTGTTGCTGCTTCCATTGGAGCGGTGAGTCTATTTTTGATCGCTTATCAAACGGTATTCTTACGGGCCTGGTGCACCCTCTGTCTCGGTTCCGCAGTTATTTCGATTGGCCTGATGATTCCCGCTGCCGACGAGTTTTTAGCTACTTTGCAGTTTTTGAAACGAAACTCCTCACGAAACGAATTCAGTTGGCGAACATTTTTGGGCCTGAAGTCGGAGCGGGCTCCGGTGAGTAATAAGACAACAAACTACCGGGGATCTTAATTTGGAGCCTCGCCTTGGAAGTAACTTGTGATTCAGGCGGTTGATGAGTTCGATTTTTGCGCAACGGGCTTGCAATCAGACCGGATTGGCGAGGCCGGAAGGAGTACAGCGACGATGAAACCTCGGCATTTCTTATTGCCTTTTGGGATCGGAGCGATGGCAATCGCGCTGGCGCTGTCCGGCTGTCAGAAACAACAGCAGAGCAAGAACTCCGCTCCTGCGCCGGCTGCGGCTGGACAGCCGGCCAACATCGCTACGGAACAGAGCAAATCCACGGTGCCGCGCTTGTCGTATGCCGATGTGATCGAAAAAGCCGGGCCCGCGGTCGTAACGATCCGCTCCGAGCGGCGTGTGCGCGCTCCCAGGCAGTTTCCGTTTTTCGATAATCCACTTTTTCGTGATTTCTTTGGTGGTCAGCTGCCGCAGTCCAGATTCAACCGGCCGCAAGTACAAATGGCCTTAGGCTCGGGAGTGATCGTCCACGCAGACGGCACGATATTGACCAATCATCACGTGGTTGACGGTGCCGAGCAGATTAAAGTTGAGTTACCGAACCATCGAATTTTCGACGCCAAAGTCGTTGGCTCGGATCCTCCGAGTGATCTGGCGGTATTGAAAATTGACGCCAAAGATCTGCCGGTCCTTGCACTCGGCGACTCCGATAAGGTCCGGGTCGGCGACATCGCGCTTGCGATCGGTAACCCGCTCGGGATCGGACAGACTGTGACCGCGGGGATTATCAGCGCCAAAAGCCGCTACACCGGTCTGAGCGATGGTAGCTTCGAAGACTTTCTCCAAACCGATGCGCCAATCAACCAGGGGAATTCCGGCGGCGCGCTCATCGACTCGACCGGCGAATTGATCGGCATCAACTCGCAGATCCTGTCCACTTCCGGCGGCAACATCGGAATTGGTTTTGCCATCCCGTCCAACATGGCGCGCAATGTAATGGATCAGTTGCTCAAGACTGGCAAAGTCCATCGCGGCCAACTCGGCGTCGGCATTCAGCCCATGACACCTGAATTGGCGCAGCAATTCGGTCTTAACGAGACGCGCGGTGTGCTCGTCAATAGCGTGGCCGAGAGCGGCCCGGCAGCAAAAGCGGGTATTCGGCGCGGCGACGTTATTGTTGCGTTCGATGGTAAACCCGTCACTGACGGCAATACTCTGCGCAACCAAATCGCCGGCACTGCGCCCGGCACGCAAGTAAAACTTAAGATCGTGCGCGACAAACGCGAGCAGGAAATACCTGTCACCTTGGGCGAATACCAGCCGCAGACAGAGGCATCCGCGAATCGCTAAGTTGATCGCATCTCACATGTTTTTTTGCGCCGCGAGGGAAGCTGTCTCAATATTGCTAAGGCGCAGCGCGTCCGCTCCGAGCACGATCGAGGCGCGCGCGCGTTCTTTCGTCTTTTCCGACCTGGTGTGCTAACAAGTCATGGGATGGGAGAACTCGAGCAGCTCAATGCGAAAATTATCCGTTGCCGCCGCTGTCCCCGTCTCGTGCGCTGGCGCGAAGCGGTTGCGGCAAAACCGCCGCGAAGGCACTGCGCAGAAAAATATTGGGCAAGACCGCTTCCCGGTTTCGGCGATCCCGGCGCGCGGGTTCTGATTGTCGGGCTCGCGCCGGCGGCCCATGGCGGCAATCGGACCGGTCGAATCTTTACGGGCGATCGCAGCGGTGATTGGCTTTACGGCGCCCTGCATACCGCCGGATTTGCCAATCAGCCGAACTCCAGTCACAAAAACGATGGTCTCAAGCTCAACGATTGCTATATAACGGCGCCGGTACGCTGCGCGCCGCCGGACAACAAACCCAGTCTGGTCGAGTTTCTCCGTTGCCGTCCCTATTTGGTGCAGGAAATCAAACTGCTCACCGGAATCGAAGTCGTTATTGTATTGGGTAAGATCGCTTTCGACGCTTTTCTTGCGGCCTACGGGGAATGCGGCGGAATTATTCCCAAACCGCGCCCTAAATTTGGCCATGGTTTTGCCGTCAGTCTCCCCAACGGTCCACGATTGATCTGCTCGTATCACCCAAGCCAGCAAAACACGTTCACTGGCAAACTGACTCGGCCTATGTTCGAAGGTATTTTCGGACAGGCAAGGGCTGCACTCCATCGATAGCTGTTTCCCGGACCCAAGATGGAAATGGGAATTGTGTATGCGCTCTGCGCCGGTGTTTTCTGGGGCACGAGCCCGGTGCTGGTAAAAAGAGGGCTCGCCGGCGCCGATGTCAGCGCGGCGACGCTCTACCAGCAGGCGACCATACTGTTGACGCTTTTGTTTTCCGCGTTCGCGGAAGGCGATCTCTTTGCCGGGAAGATACCCGGCAAGGCGGTGCTTATATTTGCCGGCACCGGCGTTGTCGGCGCTTATATCGGTCGCACGTTGTTCGTCAAAAGCGTCGATCAGATCGGCGCATCGCGCGCCCAATCGCTCAACAATTCGTCGCCGCTGATTACGGTGCTGTTGGCGGCCGCAGCGCTCGGCGAGCGGTTGTCTTTGGCCGTTGTGATCGGCGTCATGTTTATTATCTCAGGCGTTTTTTTCGTGACCCAGAGCGATGGAGCTGCGGCCGAAACCGCCCGGCCACGGCGGATTACGACAGCAGCCGCGCTGGCGACGCTCTGCTATGGAATAGTGCCCGTGCTGAAAAAACTCGGTACCGATCACGGCGGGCCGCCGGTGCTGGGCGCACTCGTGATGCATGCAACGGG
>DATBEY010000309.1:0-7238 GCA_036558765.1 Binatia bacterium
CCCGGCGAAAACACCAGCGAAAGCGGATGCGCTGGAATCGGAAAGTTGCTGAGGATTTCGCGCAATGCGCCGCTTTTGAGATCCTCTTTGACGCAGTAATAAGGTAAAATCCCGATTCCTAAAGATTCCAACGCGGCCTTGCGTAACATGAGCACGCTGTTGGATGCAAAAGCGCCTTGCACTTTGATCGATACCTGGCCATTGCCGCTGCGCAAACGCCACACGCGGTCGCTCGGATCTGAGTTAATATGCACCAGACACTGATGGCGCGCCAGTTCGCGTGGCGTCTGCGGCTCGCCGTGTTCCTTGAGATAGACGGGCGAAGCGCACAGTAACCAGCGTAGGTTGGCGATTTTTCTCGTGACCAGATTTGAATCGCGAATTGGCGTTGTGTGCACTGCGACATCGAAGCCGCGCTCGATGAAATCGTAGCTGCGGAATGACAGGTCATCGAGCAGCAAACTGATGTTGAGATAGCGATAGGTCGCGGCGAAGCTGGCGATGGCGTCTCCCAATGCCAGAGTCGTGAACGACTTCGGCGCAATGATTTTCAACGGCCCCTCGGGTTCTTTTTGCTGCCGTTTGAGAGTGGCTTCGCTCTGTTCGACTTCCTTGATCAGCCGCTGGCAGAAGACGAAATGGTTCGCGCCGAACTCGGTGGGCGTAATACGCCGTGTCGTTCGCGTCAGCAGCGGCACGCCTAGGTGTTTCTCAAGATCGCTTACATGACGCGAGATCAAAGCTCGAGATAGGCCCAAGTTTTTGGCGGCTTCGGAAAAACTTCCCAGCCGGATCACTTCGGCAAAACTCTGCATGGTTCGGAAGCGGTCCATGTCACGGCGATTCGCTAAAGATCTGCAACATTGGGTTTAACATTTGCACTCTTCTCGAAGCAAGCCGCTGAAGCGTAAGGTCTCGTCTCCGACGATGGGCAACCCATAAGTACGCTGCGAACTCTTGTCAAGCGGGCGAATCAACAGTACGAATCGGTTGCGGGAACTTCTCGGGCAGAAAAGGGATAGCGCGAATGATAAACAGTCGAATCGTCATGGTGCTCGGTCTGCGATGGATGGTGGCGGGTTTTCTCTTCATTGGCTTAGCTTCTTATGGGCTTGCTTTGGCAGCCGAACCCTTGAGAAAGGTACGTATGGCGATCCCCAGCATCGTCATCGATTTTGCGCCGCTGTGGATTGCTCGAGAGAAAGGAATTTTTCGGGACGAACGCATCGATGCGGAGATCGCTTATATCCAGGGTAACGTTCGCGGCGTTCAAGCTCTGGTTGCCGGAGAAGTTCAATTCGGCATTGCCGGCAGTGCGGGCGCCGTGTCTGCGCGCGCGGCAGGTGAAGATGTGGTTATTGTCGCTGTGCCTATGAACCGCTTAGATTACACTTTCGTGGGCCGTCAGCCTTTCAAGACGGCTGCGGATCTTACCGGCAAGAAGGTCGGCATCGGCGCGGTCGGAGGCTCGGATGAGCTCGCAACACGGCTTGCACTCGAAAAGCTCGGGGTCGATCCTGGCAGGGTTACCATGCTCACGGTCGGCGGGTCAGGAGATCGGCTGGCGGCGCTGCGCGCCGGGTCCGTCGATGCCGCAACCGTTGGCGGCGCAACCTTTATCGGCGGCGGCGCGGGTCTTTACAAGCTGATCGATCTGACCGATCTTGGCGTCGAGTTTCCTTTCACCGCGATCTTCACGACGAAACGATATGCGGCGGCCAATCGCGATGCCGTCCTCGGTTTTATCCGTGCCTACATGCGCGGAGTCCGCTTTTTTCAGCAAAACAAAGAGGAAGCGATTGCCATTACGGCGCGCAATCTGAGGACGACCAACAAGGAGCTGCTCGAACGCCAGTGGTCTTACGTTAAGGATCACGTGTTCGAGAAAATACCTAATGCATCAGACAAAGGTTTCAAGCTGATCTTCGATATGCTGAGCCCGAGAAATCCGAAAGTCGCGGCGCTGCGCACGGAAGATGTTTTTGACGGCAGCTACGTCAAGGAATTAATGGACAAAGGTTTTTTTAAATAGCGAGGTGTAAGCGAATGGCACAAATAACAAAGGGGAATGGCATGAGAATAGATGTTCATGCCCATGCCTTTACGCCCGAGTTTACAAGAGTATTAAAGAAAACTGTATCTCGACCACTCGCCATCAGGAGCATTTGGGAATGGGAGGAGAATAGATTCTTGGGTGAAATGGATCGCTGGGGTGTCACGTTACAGCTTCTGTCATTGCCACAGATGTACGAGTACTTCGACTGGGAAAATCGCCACCCCGCGGTTGAAATGTCAAAGATCGCTAATGATGAATACGCGGAAATATGCGCAAACCATCCGCAACGGTTCAGGATGTTCGCATCCATTCCGATGATGGACGCCGACCAGGCATGCAAAGAGCTAGAGCGAGCGAGAAATTGTCCGGGATTCGTTGGAATTACTCTGTGTACCCATATTCGAGAACGTGCGCTGGATGAATCGGAGTTTGCGGCCTTCTTTGATTATGCCAATGTTAGTGGCGGTTTGGCTATGTTTCTCCACCCTCTTGAGAGGCCGCTGCCCAAAGAGTGGGAGGTTTACCGTCTCGATCACCTCATCGGCCTACCCGTCGATACGACCTTTGCACTTTCAAGACTCGCGCTGGGAGGTTTCTTCGACAAGTATCCAAACCTCAAAATCATTGCGGCCCACGTCGGCGGAACCATTCCTTTTTTAGCGCGTAGAATCGAGAGAGCTTTTCGTGAGGGAAAAAGCCAGCACAAACCGAGTCATTACTTTGGCCAACTCTTTTACGATACGGCGGGACCCACCGATGAAGCCATAGTCGCTTGCGTCGCTAAAATGTTCGGCGCCGAACAGATTGTCTTTGGCACTGACTATCCCTTCGGCCTTGGCCAGGAAGGCAAGCAATACGTCGAACATGCCGTAGGGGTCGTCGAAGAATCGGGTCTGAGCCAGTCGGATTTGGCAAAAATATACGGCGGCAACGCGCGCCGTTTACTGAACATTGAGCAGCCGTAACGAACGAGGAGCGATATGATTCGTGTGGCATTCGTTATCGGCGGCTATCCGCCCGAGGAGCATAAACGGCGCGCTGACGTGGCGCTCTCGTACTCCACGGCCGAAATTCAGGTTGGCATCGTCGATGTGGCGGCTAGCCCATATTTTTATGGCATGACCCCCACCGAGATTCAGCTCGTCGCGCCTGCTTTTATTGAGAGTTTCAAGCGCGCCGAAAAAGAAGGTTACGATGCCGTAGTGCCGCTCGGCACGCTCGATTTAGGCGTCGACGGCGGCAAATCGGCAGTCGACATTCCGGTGGTCGGCCCCACGGAAGCCTGTCTCCACGTTGCCTCGCTGATCGGCGACCGCTTTGGTGTGATGGTTTATCATCCAAGCCTGGTGACTTTTTCCCGCGCGATCATTCGGCGCTACGGGATGGAACAGCATATCGTCGGCTTCGGCGTCAGCGGCTTCGATCTCCCCGATCTGGCTGCGCACCATGATGAAGTGGTCGCCAACTTCGTCAGCGCAGCGAAAAAGCTCGTCGATCAAGGCGCAGAGGTGATATATCCGATGGGGATCAGCCAATGCCCGGTACACATCAAACCGCAGTGGCTGCAGGAGCAATTAGGGGTCCCGGTAGTCGAAGGCATCGGCACGCCGATCCGGATGGCCGGAATGCTTGCCGGCTTGGGGCTATCGCAAAGTCGGGTGCGCTGGGTGAAATCGCGGAATTAGAGACAGGTCATATTCACCGCGAAGCCACGAGGACACGGAGAGAGAAAATTTGTAAAGGCGGACCTACGTGTCCGCCCTCTGTATCGACAAAGGATGCACATGGCGAATTATGAAACGATTTTAGTCGAGCGGCGCGACAACATCGCAACCATCACGTTCAACCGCCCTCACAAGCGCAACGCGATGAATCCCAGGCTGCACCACGAGATGGTCGAAGTCTTGACCGAGCTGAGATTCGACAAAGATTTGCGCGTGCTTGTTCTCACCGGCGCAGGCGAAAGTTTTTCCGCGGGGGAGGATCTGAAAGAGTTTTTCTACGAGGAGCGCGAGCGGATGGAGTTCGAGCGTTTGCTGGACAAAGCACTGGAATGGCGCGTGCGTATTTTGCGCGCCTTTCCCGTTCCCACCATTGCCGCGATCAACGGATTTTGTTTCGGCGGCGCGTTTTCCATCGTCTCGGGCTGCGACATTGCGATTGCCGCGGACGAGGCGACCTTCGGACTTTCCGAGGTAAACTTCGGTCACTTCCCCGGCGGCCCTGTCAGCAAACAGATCTCGCAGATCATGCGGGTGCGCGACGCGATCTACTACATCCTGACCGGAGACACTTTCAACGGCAAGCGCGCTGCGGAAATTGGCTTTGTAACTTTTTCAGTGCCGAGAGCGTCGTTAATGGATGAGGTAAACAAGCTCGCGGCGAAACTCGCGGAGAAGGACCCTTTGGCGTTGCGCGCATGTAAAGATGCCTATCGTGACAGCTTGTTGATTCCCGACATCGAGACGGCGTTGAGCTATAGCTCTGCAAAAAGTGATCAGCTCTCTTTTCTTCAAGGCGGCGCGTGGAAAGAGCAGGGCATCAAACAGTTTATCGATGGCCAATATCGACCAGGGTTCGGCGCGTTCAAGAAAAACAAATAGGAACTCGGCAACCGAGAGGTTCTCCACAGAGGACGCGAACATCACCAAGGTATGGCCGATTCGTGAATCGCCCATATAAAATAAAAAACCTTCGTGTTCTTCGTGCGCTTCGTGGTGAGAGGTTCGTGCACAGATGAAATTTTTCATTGTGGTTCTATTGGCGTTGTCTTTGTGGCATCCTCCGGCGCGGGCGCTGGAAAGCATGGTGATCGGCTATCCGACCACCAGCAGCCAATTTATACCGCTGTGGTTTGCCCGCGATGTCGGACTATACGAAAAATACGGCATCGATGCGAAATTGGTCTTCATCCAAGGCGGCAGTATGTTGCTGCAAGCCATGGTGGCGGGGCAAGCCCAAGCGGCGCAGAACGGGGTCGCCGAAACCGTGTCAGCGATTGTTCGCGGTGGTGACGTCCGAATGCTGGGGGTGACGTCAAAAATTTTTCCCTACACGCTAATCGTGGGTAAAAACATCAAGACCGCCAAGGATCTCATCGGCGGCAAGCTCGCGGTCAATCGTCTGGCCGACGTGAGCGCGATAGCGTCGCAAGTCGCGCTGCGCAAGTTAGGACTCAATCCCGACAAAGATGTCACCATGCTTCAGGTGGGCGGTTCGCCACAGCGGTTAGCGGCTTTGCAGTCCGGCGCGGTGCAAGCGGCCGCGCTCGATTTCATGTCGGGTCTTCGCCTCTCGAAGCTCGGCTACACTGTGCTTTCTCAAGTCAGTTTGAACTACCCTTACCTCGGCCTTGAGACGCCAGGCCGCTTCTTGCGCGAAAATCCGGCGGCTGTGGAAGCATTTCTAAAGGCTTTCGTCGAAGCGACTGCGCGCTTCAAGCGCAATCGCAACGAAGGCATCAAAGCCTTAGCGCGTTACATGAAATCCAACGAAACCGATGTATTGAATAAAGCCTATGATTTTATCTCGACGGAATTTTACGCCGAGAATTTAGAACCTGACTCCAAGTCTTTCCAGGAGTTATTGGACGAGCTCAGCGAGCGCGAGCCGCTCGCCAAAAAGGCGACCATTGCGCAGGTTTTTGATCTGACCATTATGCATAAGCTGGAAAAGGAAGGTTTTTTCAAAAGCGTTTTCAAAAAACCGTGAAGGGCGTTGGGCATGGTTACAGCTGCAGAAAATGAAAAAAACATTGCACTATTAAAAGTCGCAAAGATTCAAAGCTGGCGGGCAACGCTGCGCCGGGCGGTTGCGTGGAAAACCGCGCGCTACACCAAGGGCGATATCGAAGCCACGGTGGTTGGCTTCACCGATGAAGCGGGGAATACGGGCTACGGCTACATGCCGGCGATGCTGATCGTCGGCGAATCTCCCGCGACCGCAGAAGCTTTGCTACACACGGCGATCGTTCCGCTATTGAAGGAACAAATCTTGGGTGTGCCGGATATGATGAAGAAAATTGATTTGGCCATCGGTGCCAATTATCAACTCAAGTTTGCCGTCGAAGAAGCGTTGTTGGATTTGCAGGCGAAGCGCATGAACACGCCGATGTTTAATCTTTTTGGCGGGTTGTCGCGCCGTGAAGTTCCCGTCATGCGCATGCTCGGTCTGAAGCCACCCAAAGAAACCGCAGCCGAGGCGCAGGCTTTGGTCCATGGCGGTTATCGGTACGTCAAGATCAAAATCGGCCTCGATGACAGGCGCGACATCGAAACGGTAAGGATGACTCGCGAAACTCTGGGTAACGATATCTTTATCTCCGTGGACGCGAATCAGTCTTATGCCCCGATGCACGCGGTCAAAGTGTTGAACCAGCTTGAGAGTTGCAACCTGATTGTGTGCGAGCAGCCCGTTCGTCGCGACGACGTTCGTGGCATGGCGTTCGTCCGCCAGAACGTGCGAACGCCGATCATGGCCGACGAAGGGGTCGAAACCTCGACTGATGCGCTGCGCTTGATCGAAGCGGGCGGCATGGATGCGGTCAGCATCAAGCTTTGGAAAATGGGCGGTTACTATAAATCGCGGGAAATTGCCGCGGTGTGCAATGCCGCCAACGTTGGAGTCCACGTCGGCAGCACCGCAGGGAGCCAGCTCATGGAAGCGATGCAGCTGCATTTCTGCGCCGCGATTCCAGAGTTGTTCGCGGGCGCTGAGATCGGCGAGTTTGAAAGCCTCCACGAAGATCCGGCGTCGGGCCTCGAGGTGAAAGAAGGTCGGCTCAGCGTCTCGGATCAAGCCGGCTTGGGCGTCGACATCGACATGGGCAAGCTGCAGGAAACGACGGGATTGTGGCAGCCAAAGTGAATGGGATTATTCACCACGAAGCACGCGAAGTTCGGAAAAGAGAGTTTATAATTTTAGTTTTTTCCTTCGTGCGCTTCGTGCCCTTCGTGGTGGAATCCGATTCCGCTTCTCCGCACAAAATATTGAGAAGCTGAAATGATTCGAGTAGCTTTTTGCATCGGCGGATACCCGCCGGAAGAGTACAAACGGCGCGCCGATCTGGCGCTTTCTTACGGGAATTCCGAAATCGAAGTCGGGATCATCCGTGTCGAGGCGTCGCCATATTTTTACGGCATCACGCCCACGGAGATTCAGCTCGTCGCGCCCGCGTTCATCG
>DATBEY010000310.1:0-4447 GCA_036558765.1 Binatia bacterium
TCGATCGGCGTCGCCGCAGTGGCGTACGCGCAGATGGCACGACCCGCAGGTATGAAGGGACAGACCAAGAGCTATGTCGGAAACTTCAAAGACAACACAGTGAGCGTCATCGATGCGGGCTCCGGCGCAGTTGTCGGGACCGTGCCGGTTTCCGCGGGTCCCCATGGCATGGCGATTACACGCGACGGCCGCAGAGTTTATGTGAGCGGTGATGGGTCATCTTCGGTGGATGTGATCGATACGGCGACGGACAAAGTTGTAAAGACAATTCAGGTCGGTAAGGCACCGAACGGGATTGCGCTCACGCCCGATGACCGGCTGCTGCTGGTGACCGTGTACGGCGAGAATCGCGTTGCCTTCGTCGATACCGCGACAGATGCCGTGATTGCCACAACTGACGTGCCCAAACCGCACACCGTCGCCATCAGTCCCGACGGCCGACTCGCATACGTGACGGAGCAGGAACCCGGCCATTTCGGTCTCGCTCTCATCGATGTGGCGACACGCGGCGTCACTCGCACCGTGCCGCTCGACAAGACGCCGCGCGACGGAGAATTCGGCTACGACGGCAAGATGTTCTATTTCACTCAGGCGGGAGTGAGTGCTGTTCAGGTAATGGATCCCGCCTCGGGAAAAATCGTTGCGCAGATTGCCACGGGCGTGTCGCCCCACTTTGTGTCCTATCCGCGCAACTCCGCATTCGGGATCGTGGTTGTGCAGGGGCCGGGCCAGATTATGTTGTTCGACCCGACAACGAATACGTCAGTGCGCAGCGTGGCGGTTGGCAAACAACCGCACTGGGCAACGACTTCGGCCGACGGTAAAACGGCGTACGTGACAAACGAGGGCTCCAACGATTTCACCATTGTGGACCTGGCGAGCGGCAGCACTCGAACCATTGCCGTCGGCAATGCACCGCGCAAGGTCGTGGTGCAACCGAGCGCCGCGAGTTGAGGGAGTAAGCCATGACCATGAAAGGAATTATGTGCGTGGAAACACATTCACGGCGGCTACGCATTGGGATGGCTGTTCTCGCTCTCATTGTGGTGGGCTTCCGCTTCACTGGTTCGAGCGCGCGGGCGGCCTCGGCCGAAAGCAAAGCGATCAAGATTTCGATCGTGAACTTTCAGTTTACGCCGGCGGAGGTGACGATCGCGCCGGGGGAGAGCGTCACCTGGGTCAACGATGATGGCGCGCCGCACGGACTGGAGTACCATGACGGCTCGGCGGGAAAGGACTTATTGCTGCCGGGGGCGAGCTATAATCGTCGATTCGATCAGCCGGGAACTTACGATTATAACTGCTCGGTTCATCCTTATATGACGGGCCGCGTCATCGTGCGCGCGCGCTGAAGACACCTCAGAGGCATGGGGCTGGGCCGACGCTTGCGCGAGCGATACTCGAATAACGCATGCGCCGGCTCATGCCATGTGCGGCAATCGCTCAAGCGGTCCAACTCGCGTTCTGCAAAACTACTCGGTAGCCGTCGGGATCTTCGAACGTTTTTCCCTGAATGTTCCAATAAGGATTGAATGCCTGGACGGGAGGATAGCCGAGCTTCTCGAGCCGCTGCGCGGCTTTCTCCCATACCTTTCGATCGGGAATGTAAAACACCAGAAGATTGTCCTGACTGGGCGCTTTCCCCGCCGCATGCCCAAGCTTCCGCGTGAACTCGAGGTGATATCCTGCTGTCCTATGACCCAGCATAACGCCATCGAAGCCGTCGTGATCGTGGAATTCATAAAGAAGTTCGAAGCCGAGGCCATCGCGATAGAATTTTACGACCGCGGCGAGTTGATCCGTGGGTCGCGCCACCCGCAAATGAGCTTTCGCGAGACTCATCGGAACGTCATCCGATTTTCACATCTGCTCTGTCAAGTCCTGCTCGGTCAAGGTTCGAACGGCGGCGCATTGCTCGCTGTTTCGCCCTGGCCCGAACGGGCTACCGATTCGATTGACAGCGAGCAGGTCACCGCATAAGTTTTTAGCGAGCCGTGCTGGTCCGTACGCGAACCGCTTGCCGGCGGAAAAATGGGATGACTACAACTCGCCTCCGATTTTCTCTCTTTCGCCTAAAGCAGCGCTGCAATTCAACTGTGCTCGCCCTCATGATTGTTTGCCTCTGGGCGCCAGCGGAAACTACACTGGCCGGCGAAGCTAGGGCGCTCACGAAAGTCATCATCGGCTACGGTTCTGCGGACGGCGGCGTCGCAGTTCTGGGATTCGCCAAGGACACGAAACTATTCGAGAAGCACGGTCTCGATGCGGTGCTGGTCGGCATGGGGACCGGATCGGTATCGTTGCGGGCCCTGATCGCTAAAGATCTGCAGATTTCTTCATTGTCGGGTTCCGGTCTGGTGCAAGCCGCGCTGCAGGGCGCTGATACGGTGCTCATTGCGGCTCTTATCAATGGTTTCGTTTTCAAGATCTTCAGCGCGCCGGAGATTTCCACACCGGCGCAACTCAAGGGCAAGAAGTTGGGCGTTAGCCGCTATGGCGCGACCTCCGATTTCGCGGTTCGTTTGGCGCTCAAGAAATGGGGTCTCAATCCCGAGCGCGACGTCAATATTCTCCAGATCGGGACATCACAGGACACGGTTCGTGCATTGCAGGCCAAGATGCTCGATGCCGGGGTCACTAGTGGCACCTCGTCGCTGGTCGCGCGCAAAGCGGGATTTCGCGAACTGGGTGATCTCGCTGATCTGGGGCTGGATTATCCGTCCTCGGCCATCGGCACCACCCGATCTTATCTGCAAAAAAACGAAGCGAACGTGAAAGGATTCATGCTCGCCTATATCGAAGCGATCCATGACTTCAAGCGCAACAAAGAAGCCGCGATCGCGGTGCTGAAAAAATACTCGCGCAATGACGATCGCGACGTGCTGGAGCATAACTATAACGAGATCGCGAGCCGCTATCTGGCGATGCCGATTCCGACACTGGAAGGGATCCGGACCATCCTGAGCGAGCTTGCGAGCACCACGCCGGCAGCAAAGAACGCGGATCCAGAGCAATTCGTCTCATACAAGATTGCGCGGGAAATCGAAGCGAGCGGCTTCATCAAGCGGCTGTACGAAAAATAATCAAAACCCGGGTCAAGCGGAATGACAATCTGGACCCTAACCTAAGGAGTTGCGTGATGACCACCGACTATACAAAAAAACTTTTACCTCGTTTTCGTTACGGTGTGATCCAGCCGCGCGCCCATGAGGAAGTTCAGCGCGCGCGAAGCTACCAGCTGTATCGCTTGCTGCCACTCGAGTTCATGGAAATCTCGACGGGGCTTGGCCTCGAGAATTACACCAAGGACGGTGTCGAAAAGGCGATCAAGAACTATTGGACCTGCGTCGATCGGCTGGCTAAAGAAAAGGTCGATCATATTATTTTCAGCGGCGCGCCGATCTCCGCGATGCTCACTCGGCCGACGGTCCTGCAACTGCTGCGCGAAACGAAAGAGAGAACCGGAATACCTGCCGACGCTCCGCTCGAGGCGCTGATCGCCGCGATGAAGCATCTCGGGCTCTCGAGGCTTGCGGTGGGCAGCCGCTGGGCAGACCCGGTGAACGATGCGATCAAACGCTATCTCGAAACCGGCGGCATCGACGTCGTTGGGATAACGAAGCGGAACCAGTGGGCGTCGGACTCGTTCGCGATGACATTGGAACAAGGCTTGGAAATGGCCCTGGATGTCGGTCGCGAGGCGGCAAGGACATGGCCTGAGGCTGAAGCGATCTCGATCCCGGGCGGCGCAGCGATGTCACTGCACGTGATTCCGGCTATCGAGGAAGAATACGGCAAGCCGGCTTTCACGAACATGAGCGCCGAAGTCTGGAACGATCTCGTGCGCCCCGGCATCATTCCGCCCGTGCAGGGCTGGGGACGGCTCCTGGCAGGCATCAAATGATGCTCTCTCTACCTGTGCAGTGATGGTTCACAACGGTTTCTTCCGACTCGTTGACGGCACTCTCACGATCAGCTGCGGCTAGCTTTTGCGCGAATTGACATGTTTCAATACCGCTTAAGTTATGCGCTGCTGCTGGGGCTTTGCCATCGTTTGTTTGATTTTACTTATCGCCTGTTCAGGTGTGGGAAACGAGCCGATTCCCGGCCAACCGCCGCATCACGTGGTGGGCGGGTTCCGCAATGTCAATCCGAATTTTCGCCGTCCCTCCGCATGGACGCGCTGGAGCTTCATGGCGCGGCATTTGGTTTCGAATTCGCTATGGCCGAGGACCTTCGATCCGCCTCGAACCACGAACGACGGGGCAATCCTGAGGGCCGGCGGTATGAATCCGAGCATTACCTGGATCGGGCACGCGACGGTGTTGGTCCAGATCGAGGGTGTCAATATTCTTACGGACCCGCAGTGGAGTGAACGAGCAAGTCCGGTCTCGTGGGGCGGCCCGCGCCGCCTGAGCCCTCCCGGGCTCGCATTCGAAGATCTGCC
>DATBEY010000311.1:0-4762 GCA_036558765.1 Binatia bacterium
GCATCTTCAGATCTCCTGTCGAGCTCTGTGTTCGGTCATGGTTGTTCTCGGATAAGCATGCCCTCAGTTTAAGCTCACCTCTGCCTCCGGAGCTTGGGATCAAAAATGTCGCGCAGCCCATCCCCCAGTAAATTTATGCCGAACACCGTAATGAAAATCGCCAGGCCCGGAAAAATCGTCAACCACGGCGCGCGATTGATGTAGCTTCGCCCTTCGCTCAGCATCGAGCCCCAGGTCGGGATATGCACCGGCACGCCCAGGCCGAGAAAGCTCAAGCTTGCCTCCGTGATGATCACGATCGCCATGCCGAAGGTCGCGATGACGGTGACGCTCGCAAAAGTGTTTGGTATAACATGCCTTAGCAGCACGTACCAATCTTTGCCGCCCAGGGCTTTGGCTGCGGTGATAAAATCGCGTTGCTTGAGCGAAAGAACTTCGCCGCGTACAACCCGACAATACTGCACCCAACGGCTAAGCATCAGAGCCATAATCAGATTGCCGACACCCTGGCCGAGAAAAGCCATGATCGCAATCGCGATCAGCAAGAAAGGAAATGCTAAAAAGATTTCCGAAATCTTGCTTACCACTTCGTCAGCGCCGCGGCCGAAATAACCGGCAATAGCGCCGAGCGTACAGCCGACCAGACCGGCAAAAATCACGGTGGCGGCGCCGACGATCAAAGATATTCGCGATCCATAAATAATTCGACTGAGCATGTCGCGGCCGAGATTGTCGGTGCCAAGAAGGTAAGCGGGCGAACCGTTCTCATTCCAGCGCGGCGGCCGCAATCGGTCTTCGAGGGTCTGCGCCTGAGGATCGCGCGGCGCGAGCAGCGGAGCGGCAACACCGCAAACGCAAAGCAGCAGGAGAATGGCCCCGCCGACCCATACTTTAAGGTAGCGCAGCGACAACATCAGAACTTAATTCTCGGATCGATCCAGCTGTAAAGTAGATCGATCAGCAGATTGACCACGAAATAGGTGATGGCAAACATCAAAATCAATACTTGCGTGAGTTTGTAATCGCGCGCCGATATGGACTGGATCAGTAGATCGCCGATACCAGGGTATGAAAATACGGTTTCCGTGATGACTGAACCACTCAGCAATGCGCCCAACTGCAGGCCGAGGATGGTGACGATTGTGATCAGCGCGTTGCGTAGAATATGGCGCCAGATGACGTTCGTCTCGCTCAGGCCCTTGGCTCGTGCCGTGGTGACATAGTCCTGGCGCATAACTTCAAGGACGCTGGAACGCGAGATCCGGGTGACGATCGCAGCCAGCGCGGATCCAAGGGTGAACGCCGGCATGAGCAGATGCTGCAGAACGCTCCAAAAAGCGGTGAAGTTCGCCGTGAGCAAGCTGTCGAGGAGGTAAAGCCCGGTCAGCGTTTTGACTTCAACGCCGTACTCGATTCGGCCGGCCACGGGCAAGAGATTTAATTGCCCACCGAGAAAATAAATCAGCATGATGCCGAGCCAGAAATTCGGCAACGATACACCGATCAGCGCGACGCTCATGCCCGCATGATCGAAAAGCGAATCATGCTTGATCGCGGAGTAAACACCCAGCGGGACCGCGATCATGATTGCCACGCACAGGCTGGCAAATGCCAGCTCTAGGGTGGCGGGCAAGCGCTCGGCGATTAGCTTCGTCACCGATTCATTGAACTTGAGCGACTTACCGAAATCGCCTCGAATGGCTCGGTTCACAAAATCGTAATACTGGACGATTAGGGGTTGATCCAACCCCCACTCATGGCGCGTGCGCTCGATATCCGCGGGCGTTGCGTCATCTCCCAGCAGCAAAGTCACCGGATCGCCGGGCGCGATATGCATCAAAAGAAAAATCAGAAAAGAGATTCCGAGGAGAACCGGAATCGCTCCAATAAGCCTGCGACCTAGCGTATTCATGCAGGTTCGAACTCAAGAAAGGAAAGCACGGCCATCACCGGGCAAGACAATCGGTCGAACCAAGCCGCGGCCGGCGGCTACTGGCCCAATTGGCTGAACGACTGATCCAAAACGCTCAAAGCATGATCAATTTGATCCTTATTGACGTTCAACGCGGGTGCTACCCGGAGCACATTTCCGTAGGTACCTCCCTTGCCGACCAGTAAGCCATTGCGTTTGGTCAGTTCCATCGCTCGTTTCGCGCTTTCTGCGTCAGGCGCTTTCTTTTCACCGACCAATTCCATACCTTGCATCAAGCCCATACCCCTGACATCGCCGATCACCGGGTATTTCTCTTTTAACCCGTTCAGCCCTTCGCGCAATCGGCTACCCATGAGGCGAGCGTTCTCGACTAAGTTGTTTTCTTCAATGACCTGGATGGTTGCGCTCGCGGCAGTGCAAGTGACCGGATTGCCGCCGAACGTCGAGATCGTATTGCCCTTCATGCTGTCAGCCACCTCCGGGGTGGCAATCGTCGCGCCGATCGGTACGCCGTTGGCCATTCCCTTGGCGAAAGTCATGATATCCGGATCGACACCCCAATGTTCGATGCCAAACATTTTGCCGCCGGTGCGGCCCCAGCCTGTTTGCACCTCATCGCTGATAAACAGACCGCCGTATTTTCGAATGATCCCGACGATCTCTTTAAAATATTCCTTCGGCGGCACGATAAAACCACCGACCCCTTGAATCGGCTCGGCGAGAAACGCGGCGACCCGTCCCTGGGACGTCATGGTTTGTATCGCTTCTTCGGCATCCTTGGCGCATTTCAGATCGCAGCTCGGATAGGTCAAGCCGAAGGGGCAGCGATAACAGTAGGCATTGGCGATGTGATGAACACCCGGAACGACATTGGGCATGAGGCGCCAACTCGACTGTGCTGACAAGCTCAGGGCAAGATAGGAACGGCCGCTATAGGCGTGTCGCAGCGTAATCACGTCCTGGCACTTCGTATGAAGTTGCGCTAGCAAAACGGCGGTCTCGTTCGCTTCGGTGCCGCTGTTGGTAAAAAAAGATTTTTCCAAGCGCCCCGGCGTGATCTGGGCGAGTTTCTCCGCCAGCGCCACTTGCGGCTCATTGGCGTAGAGCGTCGAGATATGCTGAAGCTTATGGGTTTGCGCATCGACCGCTTGAGTCACCTGCTCGTTGCAATGGCCCACGCTCACGGTCAAAATGCCGCCGAAAAAATCCAGAAACTCCTTGCCGTCGCAGTCATAGACGTATTGATCTCTGGCATGATTGACCACCAACGGCTCATCGTAGTAAGTCGACACGCAGGAAAAGAGATATTTTTTTTGCTTGTCGATGATTTCTTTTTTATCCATAGTTCCGTCTGACCGGAGACCTCTAGGTTTGTCGGGGCGATCCATGAATCGCCTCTACCGTTAATGCCGCCGCAGAAATTCCAGGATCGGCGGATGCCCTTTTTCCGGCATCTCGCGTAGATAGCCATGCCGACCGCCTTGCACCAGCACCAGCTCGGCATTGGGAATCTTTTCCGCTAACACCTTGGCAGATTCAACGTGGTTGCCGGTGCCCCCTTCGTGGACATCCTTGCTACCCACGATCACCAACGTCGGCGCTTTGATCTTATGCAGTAGATGCGTGGTCTCATGGCATTGTCGCGCCACGACGTGGCGCAGGTAGCATTTCAGCGGCGGCACCTCATCAACGATCAGCTCCTGATATTTCTTGACGATATCGGGATGCTCTTTCATGAAGCTTTCGCTGAACATAAACCCGGGGCCCCAGTGATCACTCTGGTATTTTTCATAGCCTTTTTCGATCATCTCTAGAGCCGCATCGAGCGGGACCCCGCGCGGATAATCTTCGAGATCTTCGCGGTATTTTCCCGAGCCTGGCCCCGAAAGCACCAGACTGCGTACCTTTTCGGGATAATCCAAGCCGATCCACTGGCAAACCCGCGCTCCCATGGAATGGCCCATCATATGCGCCCGTTCGATGCCGAGTGCGTTCATGAGACCGACACAATCTTTAGCAAAGAGCCGCGTCGTATAATGCATGTCGGGCTTGTCGCTCCGCCCCAAACCACGATGATCGTAAATAAGCACCTGATAGTGCTTGGCGAATTCCGGCACTTGTGAGACCCGCCAGGGTGCCAGACTGATACCGGTGCCGGCCACCAGAACAAGAGGATCGCCAGCGCCGTACAGCTCGTAGTAAATACTGATGTCGTCAACCTTGACCTTGCCGCTTTTGACCGGTTTCAATTCTTCCATCATTATCTCCGACTTAGCCGCGTTACGGACGGAGCCGCAACAATGCGAGACGCTATCGAATCAATATCTCACTGTCAATATAATGGGTTCGCCCGAGCCCTCGGATAAAGCGCCCAGTTGTATGAGCTTCCGGTGATTTTTTCCCAAAGATAAGAAGCGGTAGAAATTTTTTCCCAATGTCAAAACACCAACCACTCGATTTTTTAGGAACAAGTCGGGAAGCACCAGCGGAAATCTTTTCTCGCAACAGAAAATGACATGGCTCGTTCCTTGCTCAAGATGGAATATACGTCGTAGAAAGGAGACTCACCGTGGACGTTCTAAATGCCGTGAGCTCAGCTTCAACCATTGCGCCTTACAACAAAAATGCGCTGCCCCCGAAGAAAGCCTATAAATCGGTTCCTGAAAATTGGAAGGCTCTATCGGAGGTCAATTACCAGCGGATCATTTCCAATGTCGAATCGATTCTTTTCGACATCAGTGTCGACGGCGTTCACCTAAATTCACCAGACGGAAACGTGAGCGCGCAACAGCTCAACCACTGGGCAGAAGGCTTGAGAGATGTACTTGA
>DATBEY010000312.1:0-2091 GCA_036558765.1 Binatia bacterium
GCCTCACGAACTTTGGGAGGCAGCGGCGGAAACTTCGCCTACGGTCCGGACGAATTCAAGGAAGTTGTTCAAGCGGGCTTGAGCATCTCACCCGTGCATGAAGTCTTGATCGAAGAGTCGGTGCTGGGCTGGAAAGAATTCGAGCTCGAAGTGATGCGCGATCACAAAGACAACGTGGTGATCATCTGCTCGATTGAAAACTTCGATCCGATGGGCGTTCATACTGGCGATTCGATCACCGTCGCACCCGCGCAGACCTTGACCGACAAAGAATACCAGGTTATGCGCGATGCCGCGCTGCGGGTGATTCGCGAAATCGGCGTCGATACGGGCGGATCGAACATTCAGTTCGCGGTCAATCCAACGGACGGCCGCATGGTGGTCATCGAAATGAACCCGCGCGTGTCGCGCAGTTCGGCGCTGGCGAGCAAGGCCACCGGCTTTCCCATTGCGAAGATCGCGGCAAAATTAGCGATCGGCTACACCCTGGACGAAATCCGCAACGACATTACGCGCGAAACACCGGCCTGTTTCGAGCCCACGATTGACTACGTGGTGGTAAAAATTCCGCGCTTCACGTTCGAAAAATTTCCCCAGGCGAAGGATTTGCTCACGCCGCAAATGAAATCCGTGGGTGAAGCGATGGCCATCGGCAGAACTTTCAAGGAAGCTTTGCAAAAAGCCATGCGCTCGCTCGAAACCGGCTCCTTTGGTTTCGAGTCAAAAGTCGATCTTTCGGCGGCGCAGCGCTCGGAATCCTTGGAAATCGTTCGCACCAAGCTTCGGGAACCGAACGCGCAGCGGCTTTGGTATCTGGGCGACGCCTATCGGCTCGGCATGGGCACGGAGGAAATTTATCGGCTCTCCGCGATCGATCCGTGGTTTTTGGAAAAGATTCGCCAGCTCATCGCCTGCGAGAAAGACATTGCCCGCACGGGATCACTCAGCGGCTGTAATGCGACAGTTTTGCGCCAGTGGAAGCAGATGGGCTTCGCCGATGCACGCATCGCAACTCTGATCGCCTCCACCGAAGCCGAAGTTCGCGCGGCACGGAAAACCAGCGGCGTTGCGGCGGTGTTCAATGCCGTCGATACCTGTGGCGCCGAATTCCGCGCCTTTACGCCTTACCTGTATTCCACTTACGAAGGAGAAGACGAAGCGAAACCCAGCAACCGTAAAAAGATCATGATCCTCGGCGGCGGCCCCAACCGTATCGGCCAAGGAATTGAATTCGATTACTGCTGCGTGCATGCCGCGTTCGCCCTCAAAGAGGCGGGGTTCGAGACCCTTATGGTGAATTGCAATCCGGAGACCGTCAGCACCGACTACGACACGTCAGATAAATTGTTTTTCGAGCCGCTGACGATGGAAGAGGTGATGAACATCGTCGATCGGGAAAAACCGGACGGCGTCATCGTTCAATTCGGCGGTCAAACTCCGCTAAAGCTGGCCTTGCCGTTGGAGCGGGCTGGCGTGCCGATCATCGGGACGTCCCCTGATAGCATCGATCTCGCCGAGGATCGCGAACGTTTCGCGCGGCTCTTAAAACAGCTCGACATCCAGCAGCCAGACAACGGCATTGCGCGCTCCTACGCGGAAGCTTTTAAGATCGCTGCGGGACTCGGTTATCCGGTGTTGGTGCGCCCCTCGTATGTGCTCGGCGGACGGGCGATGCAGATCGTCTACGATGATGAAAACTTGAAGGATTACATGACCTATGCGGTTTCCGCATCGCCGGAGCATCCGGTTCTGATTGACAAGTTTCTTGACGATGCGATTGAAATCGATGTGGACGCTCTGGGCGACGGCGAGCAGGTCGTGATCGGCGGCATCATGGAGCACATCGAGCGCGCCGGGGTGCATTCCGGCGATAGCGCCTGCAGTTTGCCGCCGAAGTCCATCAGCCGCGAAGTCCAAGATGAGATTCGCCTACATACCGTGGCTTTGGCAACCGCGCTCAATGTGCGCGGTCTGATGAACGTCCAATTTGCAGTGCAGGGGACGAGAGTCTACGTCCTCGAGGTGAACCCCCGAGCGTCACGGACAGTGCCGTTCGTGAGCAAAGCGATTGGCGTGCCGCTGGCGAAGATC
>DATBEY010000313.1:0-4242 GCA_036558765.1 Binatia bacterium
GGCGCGAAAAGCGATTTTGAATATCGCCGGCTCGGGAAAATTCTCCAGCGACCGAACGATTGCCGAATACGCGAAGGATATCTGGAACGTGAAGCCATGTGCGGTGGAATAAACGCCAAATTCGAATTCGAAGCATGGCGGAAATTCGAATTACGCAGCGAAAATCTCTCTGTACTCTGGTGAATCCGATCCTGGATTCGGCTTTCGATATGCGGATTTCGGATTTGATTTTTGAGGGGGCCAAACAATGACTATTTCCCCACTTGCCGGCAAACCCGCTGAAGCCTCCCTGCTGATCAATGTGCCCCGGTTAATCACAGCGTATTACACCGGCCGGCCGAATCCATCGATTCTCGCAGAACGCGTCGCCTTTGGAACTTCGGGCCATCGCGGTTCGGCGCTCGATAACTCGTTCAACGAAGCGCACATTCTCGCAATCACGCAGGCGATTTGTGTTTATCGCGAGCAGCAGGGCATCGATGGTCCCCTCTATATAGGGATGGATACGCATGCTCTGTCAGAGCCTGCTTTGGCCAGCGCTCTCGAGGTGCTCGCGGCAAATGGCGTGGACGTGATGATCGATGCTGATCTCGGATACACGCCCACGCCCGTCATCTCGCACGCCATCCTCACGTATAACCGAGGCCGGAAGCGCGGTCTGGCGGACGGTATCGTCATCACGCCCTCTCACAACCCGCCGCGGTTCGGCGGCTTCAAATACGATCCGCCGCACGGTGGACCGGCGGATAGTCACGTCACTCAGTGGATAGAACGACAAGCGAATGCGTTAATTGCCGATCGCTTGCGCGGGGTGGCCCGACTACCGTTTGAAGGTGCGCGCATTGCCTCAACAACACACCGCTACCACTACCTGGATAATTATGTTCGCGATCTTCCATCAGTCATAGACATCGAGGCAATCCGCGCGAGCAAGATTGCGATCGGCGTGGATCCCCTCGGGGGCGCAAGCGTAGCGTATTGGGATGCCATCGCGGAGCACTACGGACTGAACCTCAAAGTCGTGAACCGCACGGTCGATCCGACGTTCCGGTTTATGACGGTCGACTGGGACGGCCAGATCCGCATGGATCCATCGTCAGTGTATGCAATGGCAAGCATAGTCGATCTCAAAGAGCGATTCGATGTGGCCTTCGCCAGCGACACCGATGCGGATCGGCACGGCATCGTGAGCCACAGTCATGGATTGCTCGAGCCGAATCACTATCTTTCGGTTGCCATCTCCTACTTGTTCGCGAACCGGCCGCAATGGTCGCAGTCAGTGGCCGTTGGCAAAACCGTTGTCAGCAGCAGCATGATCGATCGCGTGGTGAAGAAGCTCGGGCGACGGCTCGTTGAAGTTCCTGTCGGTTTCAAGTGGTTCGTAGAAGGACTCATTGACGGCTCACTCGGCTTCGGCGGAGAAGAAAGTTCGGGCGCAACATTTCTGCGCTGTGACGGAACTGTCTGGACGACAGATAAAGACGGCATTGTGCCCAATTTGCTCGCGGCAGAGATTACAGCGCGCACGGGCAAAGATCCGGGCGAGCAGTATCAACAACTGACAGCCGAGCTGGGCAGACCTTATTATACACGCATCGATGCACCAGCGACGCCGGAGCAGAAAGCGCGGTTGGAAAAATTGTCGCCGCAAGCGATTGTCGCTTCGACCCTCGCCGGCGAGCCGATTCGACATAAAGTGACGCGTGCCTCTGGCGACGGTGCGCCTATCGGCGGCTTAAAGGTTGTCACCGCGAACGGCTGGTTCGCCGCCCGTCCATCCGGAACCGAAGACATCTACAAGATCTATGCGGAGAGTTTCAAGGATCAGCAGCACCTGGACGCGATTGTTAACGAAGCTCAAAAGATCGTCAAAGATGCATTGGATTCCGTTGAGTCAGCTTATCGGGCGCCGGAGACGCGCTGATGAGCACCGATATCCAACTTCGCCACATCGTTCCATTTCCCGAAAATTACCGCGGGTCGGGCGTGCTTCTGCATGTGACATCGCTGCCATCTGCATACGGGGTTGGCGACGTGGGACCGGCTGCGGTCGAGTGGATCGATCGACTTTCTGAAGCAGGGCAAAGCTGGTGGCAGGCGTTGCCGCTCGGGCCCACCGGGTACGGCGACTCTCCCTATCAGTCGTTATCATCGTTCGCCGGCAACGGACTTCTGATCAGCCCCGGCTGGCTCATTGAACAAGGACTGCTGCAGGAAAGCGAATGCGCGCCGCCGCCGTTTCCTGCGGCATTTGTCGATTACAGAGGGGTGATTGCGTTTAAGCGCGGATTGGTCGAGAGAGCCTGGTTAAAGTTTCAGAGGGCAGGGGGATCGGAGCTGCGCGCCGGATTTGAACAATTCTGTTCCGAGCAGGCGCACTGGCTGGAAGATTATGCGCTCTTTCGAGTGTTAAAAGAGAAGTATAACGGTGCGTCGTACGTAGAATGGCCGGCCGATCTGGTGCGCCGCGATCCCGCAGCTTTGGCGGGAGCGAAGCAGGAGCTGACGAGTGAAATCCAGCAGATTTACTTCGCGCAATTTCTGCTCTTCCGCCAGGGAGAACGCCTGAGACAGCATGCTAAATCAAAAGGTGTGCGCCTCATCGGCGACATGCCGTTTTTTGTTTCGCCCGACTCAAGTGATGTCTGGGCCAATCCAGAGCTCTTTCTCCTCGACGAGAATTGCCGTCCGATCTTCATGGCCGGCGTGCCGCCTGATTATTTCAGCTCGACCGGACAGCTGTGGGGGAACCCCGTCTATAACTGGGAAGCCATGCGGCAGGGCGGCTATCGCTGGTGCATCGATCGTTATCGAGCGCTTCTCGCTTTTGTCGATGTGATTCGGCTCGATCACTTCCGCGGGTTCGCCGCTGCCTGGCATGTACCAGCCGGATCCACGACTGCCAAGTCCGGAAAGTGGGTACCCGGTCCAGGGGCGGACTTTTTCAATGCGGTCAAAAAAGAACTCGGCGGACTGCCATTCATCGCCGAAGATCTCGGTATCATCACACCCGATGTTTCCAAGCTGCGCGACGATTTTCACATTCCTGGCACGCGCGTCCTGCAGTTTGCCTTTGACGGTCACGCCGACAATCCGTATCTGCCCGAAAACTTCGTTTCGAATACGGTTGTCTATACGGGCACTCACGACAATCCCACTACTCGGGAATGGTACGAAGAGCTGTCGGTCGCGGAACGGAAAAACTTCTGGACCTACTTGAAATCTCCGCAATGTGGAACCGTGAGGATTTCCTGGGAATTGCTACGTCTCGCCTGGTCGTCCGTCGCCGCCCTGGCAATTGCGCCTTTGCAGGATGTGCTCAATCTCGGCGCCGAAGCGCGGATGAATGTTCCGGGGCGCGCGGAAGGCAACTGGAGATGGCGCTGTACGAAAGAACTGTTGTCGGCTGCAGAGTTTTCCGCGCTCCGGGAGCTGACGAAAAGCGCAACTCGTATGGGCATCCTTTAGATGCGCTGAGGAAAAAACTCGTCGAGCCGCGTTATGCCACCCAACCCAGTCGTTTTTCTCGTCGATGTCGACAATACGCTGCTGGACAACGACCGCATCCAGGATGACCTCAAGCGCCATCTCGAGCGTGAATTCGGGGCAGCTTCCCGAGACCGATACTGGGCGATTCTCGAACAGCTCTTCACCGATCTGGGCTACCGCGATTATCTGGGCGCACTGCAGCGCTTTCGTGTCGAACACCCTGGAGAACCTCACCTGCTGTCAATGTCGTCGTTCCTGGTGGACTATCCGTTCGCAAACCGTCTTTATCCCGGCTCCCTCGACGTGCTCGAGCGCTTCCGCGCATGGGGGCCGACGGTGATTCTCTCGGACGGCGATGTGGTATTTCAGCCGCGTAAAGTCGAACGCTCGGGCATCTTTGAAGCTGTAGACGGCCAGGTGCTCATTTATATTCACAAGGAAAAGGCGCTGGATGACGTCGAGCGCCGTTACCCGGCTGAGCACTATGTTCTCGTGGATGACAAGCTGCGCATCTTAGACTCGGTCAAGAAAATCTGGGGCGACCGTGTAACGACGATATTCCCGCGTCAAGGCCAGTACGCTCACGACTCGAAGGCCATCGCCGGCTATCCACCCGCGGATCTCACGGTAGAGCGGGTTGGCGATCTGGTTGATTATGATCTGCCAGCACTACTCGCGGGCAACAATCAATCCAAATCTCTCCGGAGGTGAAAATTATGAAGGCAACTCAACTGCTCCATAACCTGGGCCAGA
>DATBEY010000314.1:0-5913 GCA_036558765.1 Binatia bacterium
TGATTCTCGTTACCATAGTCGGTTTCGGATGCCGCGCAGATACAGGTAGTTCGACGCCGGTGCCGACGACGGTCACCGTCGCCAAGCCAACTATCCAGGGTGTCACCGAATATCTTAGTTTCACGGGCAATACGGCTGCCACCGACTCCGTTACGCTAGTGGCACGGGTCGAAGGGTATTTGGAAAAGATCCATTTCAAGGACGGCGCGCCGGTCAAGACTGGTGATCTCCTGTTCACGATACAGCAGGATCAGTACAAGGCGCAGCTTCAACAGGCGAACGCGCAGGTCGCGGCGCAAGAGGCAGCACTGGCGCACGCGAAAGAGGAGCTAACTCGCTATACAGGATTGTTCAAGGAAGAGGCTGCGGCGCAGACTCAAGTCGACCACTGGCGCTATGAGAGAGATTCCGCCGCCGCGGCGCTGCTCTCTGCTCAGGCGCAAGTCGAACTCGCCAAGCTAAATCTCGCCTATACCCAGATAAAAGCGCCCTTCGACGGCAGAATCGGTAGACATTTGGTGGATCCCGGGAATGTGGTGGGTGCGGCTGGGGTGCGAACGTCGCTGGCCGAAATAGAGCGCATCGATCCGCTGTATGTCTATTTTACGGTCAATGAGCGCGATCTGCTGCGCGTCATCGAGCACCGGAAACAGACGACCGCGGCGCCGATAGCGGAAAGGCAGATTCCGGTGTTTTTCGGATTGTCCAACGAAGAAGGATACCCGCATGAAGGACGCGTGGATTTTGCTTCGATCAGCGTCGCCTCCACGACAGGGACTCTGCAAGCGCGCGGCATATTTCGCAATCCGGATCGCAGTGTTCTCCCCGGGCTGTTCGTGCGTGTGCGTGTGCCGGCGCTGCAGAAGAAAGACGCGCTCTTGGTGCCAGGCGATGCCGTGAGTTTCGATCAGCAGGGTGAATACGTCCTGGTTGTCAACGACAAAAATATTGTCGAACGCCGAGGCGTGAAGACCGGATCTCAGGTCGGAAACATGCTGGTGATTGGAGAGGGACTCAAACCTGACGATCGCGTCATTGTTGAGGGTATCTTGCAAGCGATCCCGGGTCGGGTTGTGAAGCCGCAGCAAACCGAAAAAATGTCGCCGGTGATAGAAGGCAAAAAGATTCCCGACTGAGTGTTGTCGAAAGGTCTTTGGATGATACCGGGTCCCCTGCCCTTCGCCGGATGCATCTGCTGCGTCTCCTTAATCGACCCAATTCACCGCTACAGCGGACACGGTGATTTCGTTAATATCCTCTGACTCGCGCTTCGTCAGTCACCGCTCTCGCCCTCGGCTACAGCGGCTGCGCTGGGATGCGCAGCTCCGTTGAGCTATCGAAAAACCGGAGCTCGTTTTCCGGTATCGTGAAATCGTAGCTATGGGCCGGCTCCACCTTAACCGGAATAGTAACCGGCAAGCGCGCGATCACCTTCTGATCGGAATAATCGCCGACCAAAGTTCCGTAGATCAAGCGATCAGCGCCTAGGTATTCAACCCGGGTCACATTCAGTTTGAAGCCGGCAGTATGTGCGCTGCTGTTTTGAATCCCTGTGGGATGAAAATCCTCCGGCCGAAAGCCGAGAATATAGTTCTGACGGCGCACCAAGTTCATAGGTGGCGAACCGACAAACCCGGCGACGAAGGTGTCGGCGGGCTCGTCATAGATTTCCTGCGGCGTGCCGATTTGGCGCACCGAACCGGCTTTCATCACCGCGATGCGATCGCCCAACCCCATCGCTTCAACTTGATCATGGGTCACGTAGACGGTCGTGATGCCGATGCGGCGCTGAAACTGCTGCAGCTCGTCCCGTGCCGAGGCGCGAAGTTGCGCGTCAAGATTGGAAAGCGGCTCGTCCAGCAGGAAGACCGAGGGCTCACGCACCAGCGCGCGCGCGAGAGCGACGCGTTGGCGCTCACCACCGGAAAGCGCGCGCGGCTTGCGTTCGAGTAAATGCCCGATGCCAAACAGCGAAGCCGCCCATGCTACTTTTTGCGGAATCAACGCTTTGCGAACTCTCTGAGCCTTCAGCGGAAAGGCAATGTTCTTGTACACGGTCATGTGCGGATAAAGCGCGTAGCTCTGAAACACCATGGCAATTTTCCGCGCGCGGGGCGGTAGATCGTTCATCAGTGCGCCGCCGATCAAAAGCTCGCCTTCGGTCGGCGTTTCAAAACCCGCTATCATGCGGAGCAGTGTGCTCTTACCACACCCCGAGGGACCGAGCAGGACGAGAAATTCGCCATCCCGAGTGAGCAAATCGATGCCGTTCACCGCGACGACATCACCGAAGATTTTTTTAATTCCGCGCAGCTCTACCGTGGCCATTCTCGTAAAAAAACCTACTTTTAACTCTCGCCGGGTTCAGTATTTGGCGGCGAGCCAAAAAAAGGAGACGGCGAACTTCGACGTCTCCTTTACGCTCGTGAGTCTCCAGCGGATGTATGGAGCCGCATCCGATGGCGAGCTAAATCAGTTTGCGCTCACGCCATTTATCCCAGATGCGCTTGCACTCGGCCTCAGCCTCCTTGATGGCGTCCTCCGGACTCATGACCCCCTGCGCGGCTTTGGCGAACATGACGGGAATGATCCATTTCTGATAAATCTCGTCGATGGCCGCATTGGCGTAACCCGGATAACCGATGTTGGTCGCCCAGCTGAGCGAGTCTTCAAGAACACTATACTTGCCCGCTGGTTTGCCATTAGGATCTTTGGCAAGCAATTGCTTCAGATCGGGCACCATCCGTTGAAAAGTGGGAAAGTCATAAAATTGGCTATTGACGAACGCCTCGTGAAAGTTGCCGATGTAGTCGACGAGAAACTTTTTTGCGCTATCGATGTTCTCGGCAAACTTCCAGATGACGTAGACGCCCATCACATGCTCGACGCCGATGCGCCGCACTGGTCCCGCGGCTGCTTTGGCAAGATGGATTTTCTCGGTGAAGCTCGGGTTGTCTTTTTCACCCGTCCGCGTGATTGAGATCGCGTTGAGCGCTACCGAGATCGTTCCGGCCAGCATCGCTCGGTTATTCGAAGAAGCGTCCCAGGTGAAGACTTCCGGCGTCATGGTCTCCTGAAACAAAGCCTTCATGTATTTGACAGCCTCAAGCGTATTTTTTGAGTTGATGGCCAGATTGCCGTTGGCGTCCTGTTCGCTCGCACCGTGAGAGTACATGATTGTACGCAGCGCCATCGAGGTGTCGAGCTCCTGGGCCAAACCGAGCCCCACAGGAATATTGTGCTTCTGCTTGATCTTGCGCCCGCCGTCGAGGATCTTGTCCCAGCTATCGGGGGCCACGCCGACATCGTCCCATAAGTCTTTGCGCCAATTGATGGGGTCCGGTGTGAACGATGGCGAGAAGCCGAAATACTTTTTGGTCTTCGGGTTGTAAGTGCTCTTGATCGCGAGATCGATAGGTTTGCCGTATTTCTTCTCGCACTCCCCATAGACATCCTTCATGTCGACGACCTGATCTTCGTAAAACGGCGGTGGCCATTCGAAGAGAAAGAGATCGTGTCCCTTTTGCGCAGACACTTCGGCTGCGGCCCGCGCGCTCAACCCAGCCAAACTGATATTGTCGACCGTTACTTCGGTGTTGTTTTTTTCACCCCATTGTTTGATGTAACTCTCGTTGAACCACTTATCGAACGCGGGAACAAAGTGTACCCACTGCAAAATTTTCAAGGTCTTTTTTGCAGCGGCGCCGTGAGCGCGCCTCGGAAGAATTAGCGGTCCAGCGAGCCCGGTAGTGAGAGCTCCCGCTGCCGCGGATTTGATAAAATCCCGTCGAGTCAGGCGTCGCTTTGCCATAATCTGCCTCCTTTTGCTCGGTCCGTTTTTTGGACAATGGATGCGCCGCGCGTGAGCTTATGCGCAATTCAGCGCATTAGATCTGCACCGGAGGATAACGGAGGGGGCGGTCCCAAGTCAATTTGAATACTTATGCGAAATAGAGAGGCAGGGGAGCAACCTTATGCGACATGGCTCCATGCATGATACGAGCTGCGCACTAAGGGGCCTGATTCGACATGGCGAAAACCCAAAAGCTCGGCCTCCGCTTTAAACTCCTGGAATTCTGCCGGGGTCACGTAACGCTCGACGCGAAGCTGCCTGATGGATGGCTGCAAATACTGGCCGATCGTAACGATGTCGACATGGTTGTCGCGCAAATCTCGTAACGTGGCGATAATTTCGTGGGCGGCTTCCCCAACGCCGAGCATGAAACCGGATTTGGTGAGGATCTCCGGGCGATGGCTTTTGGCGGTTTTTAATAGGTTCAGTGAGCCTTCATAGCTATGACCCGGGCGGACCTTGCCGTATAGACGCGGAACGGTTTCGATATTGTGGTTGAGAATCTCGATCCCGGAATTGACGACGGTTTCGAGCGACTGCAAGTTGCCCGCAAAATCCGGAACCAGCAACTCCACCCGTATACCCGGGTTGAACTGCTTGATCCAGAATACCGTCTGAGCGAAATGGGTTGCGCCGCCGTCGGGTAGGTCATCACGGTTCACTGAGGTCACTACGATGTGGTCGAGACCGAGGTCTTTTACCACCAAAGCAACATTGCGCGGCTCGTCCGGATCGAGGGCGAGCGGTTTGCCTTTGTCGATGGCACAGAATCGACAACCGCGCGTACAGGTATCCCCCAGAATCAAGAATGTCGCGGTTTTGTTGCCCCAGCACTCGCCGATATTTGGACAGCGCGCCTCTTCGCAAACCGTGTGCAGGTTTTTTTCACGCATGAGGCGCTTCAGCCGGAGGTAGTTGGGATTACCCGGCGCTTTGACTTTGATCCAGTCGGGGTGTCGGCGAGGCATGATTAATGGTTTTAATCGTTCAAGTTGTTCAAAGCGTTCAAGTCGCCGGTCGTCTCGGTCCGGTTCTTGATATCGCAATAGCCGAAGACCTCGGCAAAGTTTTCCAGAAACCGATCGCGCACTGCAGCTAAGTTTTGGCCTGCGCGTAGCTCTTGTGCCATCGACGTAACGTCGGCCCATGTAAGACCGCACGGCACGATTCGCTGAAAGTAAGCCATGTCCGTATTCACGTTCAGCGCCAAGCCGTGAAACGTAATGCACCGCCGCACTGCGACGCCGATCGCCGCAATTTTTTTATCGCCGATCCAAATTCCCGTGAACGGCGGCCGCCGCGCGCTAATGAGGCCAAAATCTCTCAAGGTTTGGATCGCGGCCATTTCGAGATTTCTGACGTAGCGGTGCACGTCTTTTCTCAGCCTCGAACGCAAATCGATGATCGGATAAACGACCAGTTGCCCGGGCCCGTGATACGTCACATCGCCTCCGCGGCTGGTGCGAATGACCGGAACGTCTTCGGGCGCCAGCACATTGATGTCCTTACCGCCGCGGCCCAGTGTGTAGACATGAGGATGCTCGACGAAGAGCAGAATATCAGGCGAAGAGTTTTGTTGCTTGGCAGCAACGAGCTGCTCCTGCAACGCCAGTGCGGTGAGATAATCGGTTGAGCCAAGATTCTTGTAAAGAAGTTCACTCACTGCTCATTGCTTCTTACCGCCCGTCCTCCTTGGTTTCAAGCCGAGATAATCGCCCCGGACCGGCGGTTATCTTGCCGGCGGCCTAGCAAATCGAGTAGAGTCACGGCGCTTTTTGCCGATAGGGGGGATAGCTGATAATAGCCATTCAAAATCCCGGATGATCCAGGCTTCACACATTTCGAAAATCGTGCTGCCGCCACGTGCGGATCTGCTCTTGCAGGGCCAACCGCGCGGGCTCTGGGGTGTAGGCAATGCTGAAATTCTCCGACGCCCACTGCTTGCGCTCATCTCGGCTCGACAGACCGAACGCGATCTCGAATGGATGAGTTTACAGCTGATAAAACGACTGGCCGCTTCAAGGAATATCAGTTTCATTAGCGGTTGGCATTCGCAATTG
>DATBEY010000315.1:0-10066 GCA_036558765.1 Binatia bacterium
TAACTGCGCGCGATAAACAGGTCTTTTCACTCTCGGGATTCGGCAAGAAAGCCGGTTTGGGTCAACGCCCGGCGTTGCTCATTATTGATGTCAATTACAATTTTACCGGAGATAAGCCCGAGCCGATTCTCGAATCAGTGAAACGGTTTCGCACGAGTTGCGGCGAGGAAGGTTGGGACGCCGTCTATCGAATTCGTGAGCTGCTCGCCGAAGCGCGCAAAAAGCATCTACCCACATTTTATACGACCGCAGAAGAGAATCGTTCCAATAGCACGGTTATGGTCGGCGGTTGGGCGGCCAAAAGCAATCGCACCACCGAGGATATGACCGAGCAGTGGGAGAAGGCCAATCAGATCGTCGAAGAGATTGCGCCGCAGCCGGGTGACATCATCGTCCGGAAACAAAAACCCAGCGCGTTTTTCGGCACGCCGCTGATCAGCATGCTCACCGAAGTGCATGCCGATACCGTGCTTGTCTGCGGTACGACGACCAGTGGTTGTGTCCGCGCGAGCGTCATCGATGCCTTCTCCTACAATATGAAAGTTTCCGTGGTGGAAGAATGCGTTTTCGACCGCGGTCAAGCATCGCACAAAATCAATCTTTTCGACATGGCGATGAAATACGCCGATGTGATCTCGCTCAAGGACACTGTCGAGTACATTCACACCCTGCCGGACAACCTCTACGCGCCGCCGTTATAAGGCTGGTCATCCGATCGGCTGAAACGGAAAGCAAAGCAGCTTGGCGTTACGGCTTGTCGGCCGCCATGAGACTCAGGTCGGCAGCCGGGCAGAGTTCTTTTGGGTTGGTAAACCCGACTTCTTTAAACGTCGACAGGTGTTCCTCTACCGTCATAAAGTGCGCAGCGCGGTGGCCCGAGCGAGTTGAGGAATTGACGTGATCACAGATCAAAATCTTTCCACCAGGAACGAGGAGTTTGTGGAGTTGAGAATAAAGATTTGGGATGCGGCTTGCGTGACGAAGCTCGTGCACGGCCTGCAGGGAGACGATGAGATCGAATCCGGGCGGAACAGCATCGGTCCAGTTGTGTTTTTTAAAATCGGCCTGAATAAAAACGAGCCGGTCTGTGAATTTTGCGAGACGGCTTCGGCTGAGCCTCAGCATCTCCGGCGAGAAATCGACCAGCGTATAGCGCGCAATATCACAATTCTCCAGTAAGGCTTCTGCGAGAAATCCCGGTCCGCAGCCCAATTCGAAGACTGACAATGCACCTGTGTTCATGCGCACCGCTTCGGCGGCGAAAGCTTTGAACAATTTCTTCCGCTCCGGCCGATAGCGGGTAATGCTGTCGCTCCATTGCTTTACGTAGGCGGGATCGAAAAAGTCATGATCGCTCGGCACTTCTTTCAACTTCATCGATGCGACTTTGGCCATTGCGGTGTATGCGAATTGTCAAAGCAGTCGCGCAGCTAGAAAGTTAACGCACAATGACATTCACGCGCTGCACGCCGTTGTTGCCGTAACCGCCGAAATTCCATTCCTGACTAATCGGCTGCATCTTACCGTCCGCGTCGATTGCGCGGACAAAGAGCACGTGTTCGCCCGGCGTGGCGTTCCACAGGAATGTCCATGTCCTCCAGGCGTAGGGTGATCCCGAGTCTCCCATTTCGGCTTTCGACCAAGTGGAACCGCCGTCGACGCTCACCTCGACATCTGAAACGCCAACACGCCCAGCCCACGCTTTGCCGCTGAGAGTAACCAGGCCAGGCTCGAGCAGTCGGTTGCGAGTCATGAAATCGGGAATACCCGGCGGAATCATCAACGCACGCGCTCGGATCAGCGTGACCATTTCACCGGGTCCGTCCGCCGTCTGGCTATAACGATACGCGCGCGCCATTTGATAGCCTTGAAAAGGCTCCGCAATCGCCTCGATGCGGTCGAGCCATTTCACGCTGGCCATGCCGTACCAACCCGGCATCAACAAACGGAGCGGAAACCCGTGCTGCGGCGGCAGTGGTTCACCATTCATTTCATAGGCTAGCAAGACTTCGTCTCGCATCGCTTCCTCGACTGTCAGGCTGCGCTGATAGAATTGAACCTGGTCGGCTTCGACCCCCTGGTCCAACCCGGTAAAAACAATTTCGACGGCAGCGCCACTGATACCCGCCTCCTGAAGAATCCCTGAAAGCGGCGTCCCCGTCCATTCCGCGTTGCCTATGGCTTCGAGAAGCCATGGTTGGCTGATTCGGCGCGGGGCGAAAAGCGCTCGCCCATTGCCGGCGCACTCCATCGTAACAGCCATTATTCGCCGCGGCAGCCTTTTAATATCGTCGAGAGTTAGTTCAAGGGGCTTGCCGACAAGGCCGGCAACTTTTAGGCGCCATTTCTCGGCATTCACTTCCGGAATGTCATAGTGGATCAAAAGATAATGCAGACCGGTTGGTGTGATCGGATATCGCAGTGCCTCCAGAGGCATGCCGCGATTGCGCAGCGCCAACTGCAGTTCTTCTTTGTAAAGGCCTTCCGTCTGAGCGAGACCGCTGCCATCGCCAACGCTCGGAAAAAATTTCTGCGCGCTCTTTTGTTCCATGGCTGTAACCCTAACTGGCTTTTGACAGAGGAGCAATCAGAGATTGGTGATCAAGAGAAGGCCGCCCAATCCGATCAGAGCGACGCCGAGCGGCGCACTCAATTTACGACCCCAAGAGAGATTCTTTTCGGCGGCCATTACGGCTCCAAGCCCAAGCATCCAGGCCACGTTGCCAACCCCGACGCCGAACATCAAAAGCATCAGCGCCCAGCAACAGCCAACGCAAAAAAGTCCATGATGCATGCCCAGAAAAAAGGCATTTCGCCGCTCGTGCCGACCGCGCCAGTATTCGGTCACGAAAGTTAACGGCGCGCGGCATTTTTCCAGACAGCGATATTTCATACGGCTGAACTGAAATCCGCCAGCTATCATCAGAGTAGCGGCGCCAATCAGCCAAGCGCGTGCTTCAAGCCAGGAACTGCGCTCGACGATCTCATGCAGCAACCAATCGGCGGTATGGGCGGCGATCCCGAATCCGATCCAAATCCCTAAGTAGCCCCCGATGACCAAACCGATAAGCTTTGAACGGTCCTCGCGGGGTGCCGTTAATCGACGAAATGTTTCCAATAGCGGGAGAGCCGTCGGCAGCATCATCGCAATGGTCATGAGCGTCCAGCCGACGAGATAAAACGTAATCGGAAGAAAAAGCGCGCCGGCGCCTAGTTCCCCCAATTGCTGGTGGTTCAGGTAGCGGCCGTAAGGCGATCGACCCCAGATCCATAGCGCCATCCATGCGAAGCCAACCAGCGAAGCGATTAATGCGAGAAAGCCCCTACGTTCGGCCATGTCGTTCGCCCAACGTGCTGCCCGGGACGGCCATCAACTTTGAAAAATAAACTTTCCCTGGATCGCGTTATGATCTTTCAGGTCGATTTTTTGCCCCAATGCCGGGTTGTTCATTTTGTATTTCGTCGCCCTGGCTACGTAGGCCGGCGCACCGGGAATGGTCGAGAATATCGAATCGCGGAGGGTCGTCACCTCGCCGTTCGGGCCGCGAAAAGGTTCCATCTCGCAATCAGCCACATTGCCGATACGCAAGGTACCCTTGCCTTCCGAAACTTCAAAGGTGATCGGCGAGCGTTCTACGGAAACCACTTCACCAATCAGTTTCACTAAATCGGCGACCGGACCGCCCTGCTTACCGGTATATACCGTGAGCAACGCTTCTTCCTGAGCTTTCGTCGCTCGTTCATCAATATGCACAACGACGCGCCAGTTGCCTTTCAAAATATTTCCGGGAACATGCGCGGTGAACCCCATCGTGAGGCCCGACACATCGACGCCGTCGATTTGACCTCTTTCAAAATGGTGCGCCAGCGCCGTATCACAAGTTCCCGGATCGGGGTCCATGCCGACCCAACAGGGACACAGGACGTCGCAATTACAGACTTCCAGAAGACTGCCTTCGAGTTTGTATGACATGGGGCCTCCTTTCGACCTGATCAGCAACAATTATGGTGTGCTCTGAATAGACGGCGCGTTTATATCCCAAACTTTGTAATCCAGCAACCATCTTTCAACTGGCGGTTTAGCCGGACATTAAATCGTCCGGCCATTTCTTTAAAGCAGCCACGCTAGGAGTCGCTACGCGATCGCGTTGACAATCTTTGAGTGGGCTGGAATAGTCGTGCCGAACTCATGCGGAGGATCTCCTATGGCGGGCGTGAAGATTGAACTGGATAGCCAGTCCACGGGTCTCATCATTGTCGATATGCAAGTGGAAGGTTGCGAGCGCCATGGTCCCGGCGTCAAACCGGTCATCGGAAACATTCGCCGTTTACTCGATCGTTTTCGGGCGGTCAACGGCAAAATCATTCACGTCCAATCGGTTCGCACGAAAGACCACCCCGAATTCACCGTGTTCGGACGACCCTACGGATTGCTACTCGGCAGTCCAGGCGCGGATTTCGTCGAGGAACTGCGCCCAGTAGCCGGTGAGAACATCGTTCAGAAAACCTCACACGATTGTTTTTACAAGACGTCCATGGAAGCAGTGCTGGAGAAGCTACAGCTCCGGCCCTGCCGAGATCGGATCGTCGTCACCGGTATCGGCTCTAGCAACTGCGTCTATCATGCGGTGATTGGTTTTCACATCCGGAATTATTACAGCATCGTGCCGGAAGACTGCATCCATGGTGTTCATCCTCAATCACAGCCCTTCGCGCTGCATCAATTCCGTTCCAACGCATACAACTTTAATGTAACGGTATCCCATTCCGATGATCTGCAATTCCGATCCGAAACCGTTTCACTCCAGCGCGCCTCAGGGACCTAAGTTTGGCGCGCAGCGCGGCGGCCTCGGATTCTCGATAACGCTCGCCGTTGCTCTGCTTGCTTGCGGTGTCACTCCTTCCCCGGCGCAAACTTTAAAAGTCCCGTTCGCCGCGCTGTCGCCCAATTACACCCCACTCTGGATCGCCGCTCAAACCGGCCTTTTCAAGAAATACGGCTTGGACGTGCAGCCAGTCTATATCTCTGCGGGGTCCGTGATCGTGCCGGCGATTTTGTCCGGGCAGGTGGATATCGCCAATATGAGTTCCGCGCCGGCGCTGATCGCTTGGGCACGCGGCGCGGAGTTGAAGGCCGTGGGTGTAACATCGAATCGCTTGCTGCACGTCGTCATGGCTCGCAGCTCGATCAAAAAACCCGAAGAACTCAAAGACAAAAAGGTCGGCGGCGACCGCTACGGTTCACTTTCGGATCTCATCCTGCGCGAAGCGCTGAGGTACTACAATCTCGTGCCAGATCGGGATGTGGCCGTAATTCAAACCGGCGGCTTGCCCGAGCGGCTCGGAGCGCTCAAAGCTGGTGCCGTCGACGGTGCAATCGTCACCGGTGATACCGCTCTCGAAGCCGAGAAATTGGGCTTCCACAAGCTGATCGATCTTGCCCAGCTGCCGATCAATTATCCGAGCAGCACGATCATCGTCAGCAAAGCGTTTTTGACGGCCAAGCGAGATACGGTGAAAAGATTTCTTCAGGCCTGGATTGAGGGGATCAAAGTCGCCAAAACCGACAAAGACACCACCATTGCGGTCATGCAAAAATTTCTCAAGACCAGCGACCGCTCGGTTCTCCAGAGAATTTTCGAAATTTACAAATCCGTTCACGAAAAAGTTCCGACACCGGATCCCAAGTTGATGTCCGTCGCGCTCAAACAACTCGCCGCCAGCGTGCCGCAAACAAATTCCCTCAAGGTCGAAGACTTCACCGACCCGAGCTTGATCCACGAGCTCGAGAGCGAAGGGTTTATCACCAAAGTCTACGAAAACCGCTGACGGGTCGAACGACCAAGGTCTCGTAACCTCTATTTATCTTCGGAAAGATTTCTCCCCTGCGGTGGAAATGACAACAGTGCCGAATTTGCCGGGCTCAGGATGATTTAGAACCGTTTAGAAGAGGGAGGCAAGATCAATCAATTCTTTCTGCTGCTGCCCTAGCGCGGCGCAGTAGATGGGGGTCGCCCAGTCGCTCGACACAGTTCGTAAATGCGCCGGCAGGGCCGCGCCAACGAAGCTCGTCGATATTACCGAAAAGGGGGGCGTCGGCTCTTAGTGTCGCCAGGCGCTTGAACAATAACGCAAGCTCTCGGTTGTTGCCCAGTAGACCAGTGGGAAAATCCTCGATCACACCGTGCGCATTTAGGAGGCGCGCTGCTCCCACGGCCCCGATTCCCGCAATACCCGGATAGCCATCCGCGGCATCGCCGACGAGCGCGAGAAAATCCGGAATGAGCGCAGGGTCGACGCCGAACTTCTCACGCACTCCGCCAGCATCGCGAATCGTATTGCTGCGGCGATCCATCTGCACGACTCGGTCTCCGCGAACGCACTGCGCCAAGTCTTTATCAGGCGTCCAGATGCAGATTTTTTGTGCTCGGTCGTCTTGGGCAGAGATTTGGGCGGCCGATGCTAGGGCGTCGTCGGCTTCGAGGTCGACCATCGGCCATATCGCCACGTCCATCGCTGCGAGCGCATCTTCTAGCGGATGGAATTGTGCGAGCAGCGCAGGCTCGATCCCCGCGCCGGTCTTGTAGCCGGACCAAAGTGCATTGCGAAAAGATTCGATGACGTGGTCGGTGGCGACACCGATGTGGGTCGCGCCGGTTTCGAACATCTGCAAAACCGTGTTGAGGACGCCGACGACCGCACCATACGGCCGATCCGCGCCTTTGTTGAAGCGTCGAAGACCGTAGAAGTGCCGGAACAGCTCGTAGGTGCCGTCGATTAGGTGAACGACTATCTTGTCTCTCTGCATCGACTTATTATGCATCGAAGTTCTAAACTCTAATATTAGTCCACGCCCCAACGAGTGGCTCGTATCATAGCTATGTAAGGATCGCCAAAAACGTCTCACCCGTAAACGTTGTCGATGAATCCGCTTTGCACCCACGCTCGCCGCTATTCACGATCGTTGCAGAGGTGAAGCCAATAGTTCACATATAAAGTTTCTATGAATTTTTCCCCTAGCATTGGTCCTCCCGCTGGTGTTAGACTCCGACCGTGCCAACGAGCGATATCTCCGCCGATTTGGCCTCGCAAAAACTGCCGCGCTAAAACTCTCACCCGGGGCACGCTAATGCAATACTTAGCCATTTGCGAGGACGATCTCTTATTCCAGTTTATGCGCAATGTCGCTGCGGAGCAGCGCGAGGTGCGCTACCTAGTGCCCAACGAGAAGGTGGCCCGGGCCATTAAACGGCGCGGCGGCAAAGCCTGGCACGGTGACCTGCTCAAGGAAGAAACCTATAAAAAGATCAAGCTCCAATACGTCGACCAGGCGATTGTGTTTCTGCGCGACGCCGAACTGCAAGACCGTGTCTGCCGTTCGCTCCGTTCTCTCGACAAAATGGTCTCGATCGTCTCGCTCACCTCTGATAATAACGGCCATCACAAGGAGCCTCCTGATCCATTGCTGCGCCATTTGCAGCTCTCCGATATCTTCGAAGAGTTTTGTGCCTCGCAGCTTCTCGATACCTTGAACGTCAAAAAAGTCGAACGGGTTCGGTCGCTGTTCGCGGACGGTCGGAAAATCCATATTCTGCTGCAACATGATCCAGATCCCGACGCCATCGGCAGCGCGCTGGCGCTGCGTGAATTGCTCGGGCGGAACCGTCCAACGACGCCGATTGTGACCTTCGGCGAAATCACGCGGCCGGAGAATCTCGCGATGATCCGGCTACTCGAGATCCAGATCGACAAGATTTCGTATGAGGATCTTCATAAAGACGGCGCCCGGTTGGCGCTCGTCGACGTGCAGCCACCGTACTTTCAACAATCATTGGGCCGAGTCGACCTGGTGGTCGATCACCATCCCAAAAGGATCGCATTCAAGGCGCGCTTTGCTGATCTACGCAGCACCTACGGCGCCACGTCGACGATCTTCACCGAATATTTACGCGCTGCGGGGATGGAGCCGTCGCAGCGATTGGCTACGGCTCTGGTTTATGGCATTAAGACCGATACGCTATTTCTCGAGCGGGGCAGCAACTTGGCCGACCTGAGCGCATTCAATTTTTTATATCCGCTCGCCAACAAGGCGATGATCGCACGCATCGAGAGGCCGGCGCTACCGCGCGAAGATCTCGAAGCAATGGGACGCGCCTTGAGTCGGCTTCAGGTCGATAACGGTGTCGCGGTGATTCATCTGGGTGAAATCAATCGCGAAGACGTGATTCCGCAATTGGCGGAATTTTGCCTGCAGATCGAAGGCGTCGATTGGAGCGTAGTCTCCGGATTGGTCAAAGACCGGGTGGTGATTTCGGTACGCAATGTCGGCTACGTCAAGAGCGCCGGCGAGATTATGAAGAGGCTTTACGATGACATCGGCAGCGCGGGCGGTCACCGCGCCATGGCGAAAGCGGTCGTGCCTCTGGATCGCTTCAAACAAAGGTTCGGCGAAGTCAGCGAAAAAGTAATTCGTGAGGCGATGCTGCCGATGATCGTCGATCGTGATCAGATCGAGCTCGAGTTGCATTAAATGCCGATGGCTCAGCGTCGACGCGCTGGGCTTTCTTGACATTTCCAGCTTATCAGGACTAAGGGTGAAGCTACTTTACACTCAAGGGGGGTCTCTATGCCTAAGCTGCGCCATCTGGCGATTCGCACGGAAGACACAGGAAAGCTGGCAGCGTTTTACATGGACGTCTTCGAGATGCAGATGCTGCACAAGGATAAAAACGAAGGCGGCGCGATTTTCCTGACCGACGGCTATTTCAATCTCGCTATTTTACCGAATCACGAGCAGCAGGCGCCCAACGGACTTTATCATTTTGGCTTCCAAGTCGAGAGTGGCGAGAAGATCGTCGAACGATTGAAAAAGATCAATCCGAACAAGTTGCCCAAGGCTCGTCCGAACGGCCGTCCCTACGCAGAAACCCGCGGCTCCGATCCCGACGGTAATTACTTCGATATCTCGGAGCACGGATTCGAGAACGTGGTCCCGTTGGGCGAGAAAAAAGAAAACTAACCAAACGGGTCTGCGACCGTTACTCGTGGAGAGCGGTGCGCTCGCTACGGATAATCGGCTGTAATCAACAACCTCGGGCGAGATCGTGGCGATGAGATACCGTAGCTATCGCTGGTGGCCGTGCATTACTTGCGTCGCGATCGGCTTGGCGCTGGCCGTGGTCGCGCCCGCGCGAACCGCCGCCCAGATCAAATCCAATTTCGCTTCCAGCGTCACCAGCGAAAGCATGGCGGCCGTCTGGGTGGCGCGCGACCGCGGACTGTTTAAAAAGTACGGGCTTGACGCCCAGTTTATTCTAATGCCGCGAAATCCGCTTGCGGTGGCGGCATTGTTGGCCGGTGAAATCGACACCGCGATCATCGGGCCGGGGCATCTCATCAATGCCGGCCTGAGCGGCGCGGATCTCATCGGCATCGCTAACTTCCATCTCAAGCTCGATTATCGTTTGAACGTGCGACCCGAGATCAAGAAAGCGGAAGACTTGCGCGGCAAGCGTATCGCGATCAGCGGTCCCGGATCGACTTCCCATTTGGTCTCGCTGCTTGCGCTGCAGGGTCTAAATCTTGATCCGGGGCCAGCGCATATTACTTTTCTGACGATCTCCGGCACTGAGATAAACCGGCGCCTGGCGCTCGAAAGCGGCAGCATCGAAGCGACCACGATCAGAGGAGCGGTGGGCGATCTTTATAACGCGAAGGGCTATCCGGTTCTCTACAATCTCAAAAGCGCCGGGGTGACATTGCCGCAAAATACTCTGGTGACAACACGGCGCACCGCGGCAAGCAAACCGCAAGTCATCGAAGGGTATTTAAAAGCGATGGTCGAAGCGATCGCCGTGACGGTAGATCCCGCCAATCGCGAAAGCGTAACCCGCCTGATTGCCGCCAATCTGCGCCTGACCAATCCGGCGGACGCCGAAGAGTCCTATCAAGCAGTGGTCAATTCGTTCGAGCGGGTGCCCACCCCGAACTTGGACGGCATGAAGCGATTGCAGCGGCTGCTTACGCATGTGAACCCCAAAGTTTCGGAAGTGAAAGTCGAAAGTGT
>DATBEY010000316.1:0-8394 GCA_036558765.1 Binatia bacterium
TTCGCCGAGTTTTCATCGCTCTGTTACGAACTTGAAAAAACCCCGAGCCGTTTGGCAAAAATCGCCAGCGCTGCCGAATATCTCCGCCGTTTGGAACCGGACGAGATTCGCTCCGGCGTCGCATTTCTTTCAGGTAGGCCGTTTCCCGTTTCCGACCCGCGGACCCTTGACGTCGGCGCCGGTGCATTTGCTCACGTTGCCGACGTGCCTGAAACCGATCCTTCTGTCTTGCCGCCGCTCGAGATCAGAGATGTTGCGGCGAGCTTGGCGCAAATCGCGGAAGCTACCGGTAGGGGCTCGCGTGAGCAGAAATACGCTCGTCTCAGAGAGCTTGTCGAAATGGCGTCGGCCTACGAACGGCCGATCTTGTTTCGCTTGTTGCACAATGAGCTTCGCATCGGGCTGCACGACGGGCTTATCCAGGAGGCGATTGCGAAGGCCTCAGGCAGCGAACTCAAGCTGGTCCGCCGTGCTGCGCTATTTCTCTCCGACCTCGCCGAAGTCGCTTCGATTGCACTGAGCCAAGGCAAACCCGGTCTCGAGCAGGTCGATATAAAACTTTTCGTTCCGCTGCTGCCGATGCTTTCCGAGCTCTCGCAGGATTTTGAAGAAATTTTCAAAACCCACAACGGAAAAACCGCGCTTGAGTATAAGTACGACGGCGCCCGCGTGCAGATCCACAAAGATGGCGCGCAAGTGCGCATCTGGAGCCGGCGCCTGACCGAAGTCACAAGCAGTCTTCCGGAGATCGCCGAAATCGCGCGTGAAAAAATTGATCGGAATTCTTTCATACTCGATGCCGAAGTGGTCGCGACCGGACCCGACGGGCGGCCGTTTCCTTTCCAGGACTTGATGCGCCGTTTCCGGCGTGTGCACGGCATCGAAACCGCCGCAGGTGAAATTCCTCTTTCGCTTTACCTCTTCGATTGTTTGTATCTCGACGGTCAGTCACTGATCGACGAACCGTATGACATGCGTTGGCATAAACTGACCGAGATTTCCGGCGGTAGAAATCTGGCATCGAGGCTGGTCACGAATCAGAAGGATTCCGCGGAAGCGTTCCTGAACCGATCCATCGCCGCCGGACACGAAGGCGTGATGGCCAAAGCGTTGAACAGTCCTTACATGCCCGGCAATCGCGGCAAGCTCTGGTTCAAAATCAAACCGGCGGAGACCGTCGACTGTGTGATTCTGGCCGCGGATCGCGGCTCCGGCCGGCGGAACGGCTGGCTCTCCAATTACCACTTGGCCGTCGCCAACCATGCCGGCGGCTATGCTCCGGTCGGAAAGACTTTCAAAGGCCTCACCGACAAACAATTCACCGAAATGACCGAGAGATTGCGATCTCTGCAACTCGACGACGACGGTTACACGGTCAGCGTCCGCCCGGAGGTGGTCGTTGAAGTGACCTACAACGAAATACAGCGCAGCCCCCAGTACAGCTCGGGTTTCGCTCTGCGCTTCGCGCGCATCAGTCGAATCCGCGATGACAAGGGCCCCGCGCACATCACCACGTTATCCGAACTGCAAGCACTCTACGACCGGCAGTTTCACACCAAGCACCGGCCGTCGCTTTAGTCCTGCTGTCGGCCGAATTTGGTCTTTAAAAATCGCCCGGCATCACTGATAATAGACCTTTGGTGCAGCAAATGATCCGACGGATTTCTAACTTTGCTCGGTTCCACCTGGCGAACACCGATGAAAATTGGCGTATTCACACACTAATTATCGTCGGGTTGACTCTGCTCACTCGGCTTCCTTATCGGAGTCATTTGCTGTTCGACCATGATTCCGTACAGTTCGCATTGGGCTTAAGAGAGTATGACGTTTATCTTCATCAACCTCACCCGCCTGGCTATTTCTTGTACCTTTGCACTGCAAAGCTCATCAATTACGCTTTACATGACGTGAATACTAGCCTTGTTTTGGTGAGCGTCGTCGCGAGCGGGCTTGCTGTTGGCGTCATTTACAATCTGGGCAGCGCCCTGTTCGACCGGCAAACGGGTTGGTGGGCCGCGATCATTGCAGCGACAAGCCCACTTTTTTGGTTTTTTGGGGAAGTTGCTCTCAGCTATCCAGTCGCTACTTTCTTTTCCAGTCTAATCGCGCTCAGCGCTTGGCGGGTTTATAATCGTGACAACCGCTGGGCTTATCCGCTCTCGGTTTTTTTCGGGATCGCAGTTGGTTTCCGCCAGGACCTCGGGATTTTTCTCGGACCGCTTTGGTTACTCGCTTTATCACGTTGCAAACCGCGCGTAATGATCTTTGCGGTTACGTTAACGGTGATCACGATTGCCCTATGGTTCCTTCCGATGCTGGTCGCGACCGGCGGAGCAGCACGCTACTTTGCGGCGAATTCTGAGTTGTGGCAGTACAACAACGAGCCCAAGACCATTTGGTATGCTCCCTTATCGACACGGATCGATACTCTACTTACGTTGATCGGAGTACTCTCTTACGGCATCGGGCTCGGAACAATTTGTTTACTGTCTGCCGCATATTTTTTGGTTCGATTCAGTGAATGGCGAACCATCCAGCGCGACAAGCTTCTGTTTTTTTTCACCTGGGTAGCTCCGGCGGTACTATTTTTTATTGTCGTTTTTATCCCGCCCTACAAATATTCTTATGGACTGGTGCTTTTACCGGCGTTTTGGGTCACGACTCCTGTCGCAGTCTGGCAGGTGCTTTCAGAAATCAAAAGACTTCCGCTCGCCATAACAGCAAGAGTCAGGCACGCGCATTTCTCGATTCTCCTGTGGGTTATCATGGTTTCAAATCTTGTGGTTTTCTGTCTCAGTGGAGCAGGTTTTTCCGTATCCGCATTACAGCAGCACGAGCGAATTTTGTCCCTAATTTTTACAGCAATCAGACAAAACTTTCCGAGTGACCGAACTCTGATTCTGGGCCATCAATCGTCAACCTTTTCGGGATTTCGACATGTACAATATTATCTTCCCGAATACCGAGTGTACCTTGCCGACCAGCAAGTCAATGTTCGCGGGCAGCGGTGGTATGCGTTCGGCGCCTGGAAAGGAAAAACGATTTTAAATGATGCCGTCAGGATTCCGGCAAATGTTGACCGGATTGTCTATTTGGCCGATCCCTACTTTCCCGAATCTAATCAAGACTTGAAATTGATGAATTTACACGCCCTACCGGTCTACGAGAACTACGCGATTTATTTCGAAGAACTGCCAACATCCAATCACCAGCAATTCGATTCATTTCCCTGAATCCAGGATTTACGAACAACATTTCTGCGTCAGTAGAGATCGTCTGCTAAGAGCGATGCCGTTTAACTCGCAGCTTGTCGCTGCTCCGGGCGGAGCTTACCGTGGACCGAAAATCGGTCAGACTGTCTTTTTCGATAAATTTTTGTCCAGAATCGCGGCGACAATGAGAAGAAAAGAAAGGAAACGGACGACATAGAAAAAGGGTTGGTCTTCATTCGGGTCGCTGACCATCGCCAGCGCGAAACGGTTGAGACCTTCGACGAAAAATGAAATCGAGAAAAACAGAAACAAGCGATCCTTGGTGTCCCTCCAAAAACGCAGGAAGAACAGCGCTGCAACCAGGGAAGCCATGGCAATGGCGCCGAGCAAAGCAGCATTCATATGCTCACCTCATTCTTTGTCCCAGATAATTCCGTAAAGCAGTACCAGCATCGCAAGCAGCGCGACGATGAGACGCCAGCTGTAAAGGTTCACCTCGGTAAACACCAGCTTGTCCGCCACCAGAAGCGCGTTGTTGAGAGTCAATCCGGCGAAGCACAATCCACCCCACAGCAAAAGTTTGTACCGAGTCCGATAATAGCCGCGTAACAGCAGCCAGGCGCAAATGGCTGCGGTTACGGTGCAAAGCGTGTAAAACAGCGGAGCCATATCAGTCCTTTCTAAATTTGAACGCGTCGGCGAATTCTTGAACCCTGCTCTTCGGCTTCGAATGAATCAGATTTGTGATTGGAACAAGGTGTTTCGAGTAAAATTGCGCCACCCGATCAACAATCTCGCTCAAGGCCGGGGAACCGGGGTTATAGCGATAGAAGAACGGCTTGCTCGGCTCCGAAACCAATAATTTTTCCTCCTGCAGTCGCGCCAGGACTTTACCCGCCTGCTCGTCATCGATATAAAGCCGCTTCGCGACGTCAGCCGCATTCCACTGCTGCTCGGCGTTGTCACGCAACAGCAACAGCGCTTCCATTTGCGCGACCGAGTCGATTTTTTCAATAATGAATTGCGCTACGTCTTCAGGGATAAGCGTTGAGCTCGTAGGCATGGAAACACTTTCGCGAAAAGGATTTCATCGGCCAGCGGCTGCAGTTCGTGAAGAGACGCAGACGATCGCGAAGCATAGCGCAGCATCCGTTGACATTGTGAGTCGTTAGCCGATACTGGCTCAATATGAGTGCAGAATTTTCTTCAGTCAAGCAAGCGCTGAATCTTCCCGTCGGATGCGAAATCGTTCTGCGCGGCTGGGTCCGCTCCCGCCGCGATTCCAAAGGGGTTACGTTCATCGAATTGAACGACGGTTCGCGCTTCAAAAGCATGCAGCTCGTAGTGGAAGCGGGAGCGATCAACGACGAGACGCTGAAACAGGTCACCACCGGGAGCAGCATCGAGGCTATCGGTCAATTGGTTGCATCTCCGGCAAAAGGGCAAGCGGTCGAGCTTAAAGTCACGGCGATTCAGGTCTACGGTTCGGCCGATCCGGCGACGTATCCCTTGCAAAAAAAAGGGCATACACTGGAATTTCTCCGCGAGATCTCGCACCTCCGCGTGCGCAGCAATACTTTCGGCGCCGCCTTCCGGGTGCGCAACGCGCTGACCCACGCCATTCATCTATTTTTTCAGGAACGCGATTTTCTTTATGTGCAGACACCGGTTATCACCACTTCGGATTGCGAAGGCGCCGGCCAAATGTTCAACGTGACCACGCTGAACATGCAGCAACCGCCGCGTACAGCCGACGGCAAGGTCGATTGGCAGCAGGACTTCTTCGCGAAGCCCGCCTATCTGACCGTGAGCGGCCAACTCGAGGGAGAAATTTTCGCCTCGGCATTTTCCAAGGTTTACACCTTCGGCCCGACTTTTCGGGCCGAGAACAGCAACACGCCGCGCCATCTGGCGGAGTTTTGGATGATCGAGCCTGAAATGGCTTTTTACCAGCTCGACGACAATATGCGGCTCGCCGAGGAGTTTCTGAAGTATACTATTCGGTATGTGCTCGAACAGTGCCGCGAGGATCTGGAGTTTTTCAACCAGTTCATCGAAAAATCAGTGCTCGCCACGTTGGAGCATGTCGCCGAGTCGGATTTCGGCCACATGACCTACAGCGATGCCGTCGCGGAGCTTAAAAAATCCGCCAAGACCTGGGAATTTCCCGTGCAGTGGGGCAACGATTTGCAGACCGAGCACGAGCGCTATTTATCCGAAGAGGTATTTAAAAAGCCGGTTATCGTCACCGATTATCCGAAAGACATCAAAGCATTTTATATGCGCCTCAACGATGATGACAAAACCGTTCGCGCCATGGATGTGCTCGTGCCGCGTGTCGGCGAAATCATCGGCGGCAGCCAGCGTGAAGAGCGCTATGAAGTATTATTGCGCAGGCTGCGCGAGACCGGTTTGGACGAAAAGCACTATTGGTGGTATCTCGATCTGCGCCGTTACGGGACGGTGCCCCACTCGGGATTCGGGCTGGGATTGGAACGAATGATGATGTATCTGACCGGCCTCAAAAACATCCGCGACGTGATTCCGTTTCCGCGCACGCCGGGCAACGCCGAGTTTTAATCAACTCCGCCGAGAAACTTCTCCAGATCATGTTCCGCGTGACCGGCGCGCCGTAATTTAGGCGCACGGCCCGACCAGACGCGTACCGTACTGGTTTTTAACCGCAGCACTCGCCGGCACACACAACCAAAACAGAGTCGATGCAATCCACGACAATCCAATCCCTCGAACACCTTGCTCGGAACCGAGATGCATGGCAAGTAAGAGAACGAGACTTTTCCGCGCATCAGAGTTTGATCCCGTTCTGCATTCCTTACACGCGCCGGAAAAATTACGCCGTTGAAATAGATCTGGCGCCCTCGAACGGCGTCCCGAGTCGATAAACAAATGCCTGCGAACTCGAGCGCTCGCTGATGATATCCGCAGTTAGTTTCAGCCCGACCGTGCGCGGCCTGACCACGCTTTACACCAGCGCCCTTCTTGCCGGGATGTGGTCGATGATGGTGCCCGCCGTGCCCGTAATGGCACGGGCATTCGCTGTCAGCCCAGGCATGGCCGCGCAGGCGATCACGGCCCTTGCCCTCGGGCGCTTTGCTGGAATGCCGATCAGCGGCACCGCACTCGACCGCCTCGGGACGCGGGCGGCTTTAGTCTCCGGCCCCGTGATCGCCTGCAGCGCCGCCACGTTGGCCGGGATGACTCCATGGTTCGGCGCAATATTGGCGTTGCTGTTTCTGATCGGCGTTGGCGAAAGCATTTGGGTGATCGCGCGTGAAGTCGCGGGCATCGATCTAGCGCGCCAGGATCAGCGTGGCCGGGTCTTGAGCGGGTTTCACGGCATCAACAATCTCGGTCTCGCCTTGGGACCACTTTTCGGTGGGCTGCTTACGGAAGCGCTCGGCTTCCGATCGGTTTTTTTCGGCTATGCAGTCTGTGCCCTCGCGGCGGCCTTCCTCGGTACCTCCGTCAGCGCCTCGGGAGTGGCGCCGATCTCGAGCGCGCCATTGAACTGGAGCTTGGCTGCTCTCAGCCAGCGCCTGCGCGGCTTAAAGGATTTGTTTCACCAGATCGAACCGGCGCTGCGCGCCACCTATGTCGTATTGGTGTTTGCCACACTGACAAGCTTCATGCATCGAGTGACCACGCAAAGCATGTTGCCGCTGCTGGCCACGTCGAAGCTCGGTTTTTCGCCTAAGGAAGTCGGCCTGCTGTTTACGATATCGGGATTTTCTGTGTTCGCGATGATTCTGCCCGCGGGCTTTGTAATCGATAAAGTGGGCAGAAAATGGGCGACGGTTCCGAGCACGGGCATTCCGGCTTTGGCATTCTTACTGATTCCCTTCGCCGGAAGTTTTTTCCAGCTTGCGGTGCTGATTTCATTTCTGGGCATCGCCAATGGCCTTTCCCTCGGCTCGCTCGCGACATCGACCTACGACGTCGTCCCGGCTCACGCGCGCGGCCGACTGCAAGCCGCCCGCCGCACAGTGGCGGAGATCGGCGGTGTCACCGCGCCATTGTTTGGCGGCTATCTCGCCGATATTTTCAATCCCGGTGTGCCTTTCCTAGTCTATGCGCCGCTTTTGATTTTATCAGCGGTTTTGCTTGCGCTGGTCGGACGCGAGACGTTGATGCGATAAATCACTGGTGTATCGGATTAACGTTAGCATTGCCGCCGGATGGCTTCGTTAGATTTCCGCGAACTTTCGTCTATAATGGTGGGATTGCGATTGCGAAAGGTTATGCAGTACCGCACGGATGATCTCCGCATCAAAGAGATCAAGGAATTGCTGCCGCCAGCCAAGTTGTTGGGCGATTTTCCGATCTCGGAAAAAGCCGCGCAAACGGTTTATGAGACCCGTCAGGAAATTCACCGGATTCTCCATGGCGCAGACGATCGCCTAGTGCTGATCGCTGGTCCGTGTTCGATTCACGATACCAAAGCAGCCAAAGAGTACGCGACGCGTCTCAAACAGACGAAAGACCGGTGCGCTCCAGATTTACTGATCCTCATGCGGGTCTATTTCGAGAAACCGCGCACGACCGTGGGCTGGAAAGGCTTGATCAACGATCCGAATCTCGACGGCAGTTTTCAAATCAATGATGGGCTGCGCTTGGCGCGCCGATTGTTGCTCGAATTGAACGAAGCAGGCATACCTGCGGGGTGTGAATTTCTCGACATGATCACGCCGCAATACTTCGCCGATTTGGTTTCCTGGGGCGCCATCGGCGCGCGCACAACCGAGAGCCAAGTCCATCGCGAGCTTGCGTCCGGCCTCTCCTGCCCTGTCGGTTTTAAAAACGGCACCGATGGCAATGTGCGGATCGCCATGGACGCAATTCGCGCCGCTCAGGCGCCGCATCATTTTCTTTCGGTAACGAAGGCCGGCCATTCAGCGATCGTTTCCACTGCGGGCAATGAGGATTGCCATATCATCCTGCGCGGCGGTAAACAGCCAAATTACGATGCCGGCAACGTCGATGGCGCGGCCAAAAATCTCGCGCAAGCCGGCATCCCGGCGCGCATCATGATCGACTGCAGTCACGGCAATAGTGGCAAAGATCCTGCCAACCAAGTGAAGGTGGGAAACGACGTGGCAGCGCAGATCGCCGCCGGTGATGAACGCATCTTCGGGGTTATGATCGAAAGCCATTTGAAAGAAGG
>DATBEY010000317.1:0-2975 GCA_036558765.1 Binatia bacterium
ATATCTTTCACATCATCGCCCGTGAGCACCGCGTGCACGCCCTTTACTGTTCTGGCTTTGGAAGTATCGATATTGACAATGCGCGCGTGCGGGACGGGGCTGCGCAGCACCTTCGCCCACAAAAGCTCGGGAAAGTCCAGATCGGCAGCATATTTGGTTTCACCCGTGACTTTTCCATAACCTTCGATTCGAGGCAGCGCTTTTCCTACGGTACGATAAGCCAAAGTTTCACCTCCGGTGACAGAATGGAGTAATGGAGTGTTGGAGTGTTGCTTTGAAACCCAGTACTCAGCACTCCATCACTCCAATTAAGTATTTAGTCCGTACAGCCGCGCGCAGTTGTCCCAGAGAATCTTCTTTCGGCTTTGGTTCGACACGCCACCCATCTCGAGAAACTCTTCCACTCCTTCTGGGAAATCCGAATCGCCGTGCGGATAATCGGTCGAGAACACAATATTGTTGTCGCCGATCAGATCGATGATCATCGGCAATTCCTTTTCGTGTTCGGTCGAAATCCAACACTGCCGCGCAAAGTATTCCGTCGGTTTGAGCTTCCCCGCGGTCGGAAATCGTCCCTTGGCCATCGCGTTATCCAACCGATGCAGCAGGAATGAGACCCAGCCGCAGTAGCACTCCAGGAACGCCACCTTCAGTTTGGGATGGCGCTCGCAGACGCCGCCCCCGATGATATCCACCAGCGCCATCATATTCTCCATGGGATGAGAGACGACATGGCGCAAAAGTAGATTTTCGCCGAAACGATCGCCAATCTGTGGCACTTCGCCCGCGGCGGTGGCCGAATGAAAACCGATCGGCACAGATAGCTCCTCGAGCGCCGACCAAAGCGTATCGAAATACCGCGAGTGCCACGGCAAATTATTGAGCGGCTCGGGCCGCGAAAAAACGCCGACAAAGCCCAGCTTCTCGACCGCGCGACGAGCTTCCTTGACTGCTTCAGCCGGATCATGAAGCGGAATCATCCCCACGCCTTTCAAGCGTTTGGGATCAGCCTGGCAAAAATCGTGCAACCAATTGTTATAAGCGCGCGCAATCGCGGCAGCGAGCTGGGGATCCATGTTTTCACGCATCATGATTCCCAGACCGATGGACGGATAAAGGGCCGCGACATCGAGTCCCTCTCGGTCCATCGCTTCGAGCTGCGTCTTGGCGTCGAACCCGCGTGCACGAAAATCCGTAATTTCTTTATCGATGCGCGTGGCATCGTAAATCCCACCGCGATAGGTAGGCTTGTAGCCTTGAAGAATTTTTCCGTCGAGCATCACCATCGCCGAACTGCGCGCCGTCGAGCTGAGAATTCGCGGCCCGCGTTCTCGCCACACCGGCTCCATATACTTCTCCCAGAGATCCGCCGGCTCGCGCAAATGCATATCCGAGTCAAGAATCTTGAAACCGTTTTTCATTCCAAAAACTCCGCTTTGTTTTTCACAGGAATATCACGAGCGCGGCTTGCGATGCCAATGCCGTTGATAGGCACGATTAAAAAGATTAGGGGCGATTCATGAATCGCCCCTACAAGAATCCTTCGTGGTCTCCGTGGTGAAAGGAATTGATTACATCAATTCACGGATGAGTGATTTTGCGACGTCTGGAGAAATTCCCAGCGGGCGGCGCGCAAGCGGGCCGCCTTCCTTCAGCGCGGGCTCCAATTCATCGAGGGCAGGCAAATCGGTCCGTTGCCAAAACAGACCGATCGCGATTTCGTCGCCCCATTCGTAGCCGTACTTCATGGCCGCGGCGAAGTCGGTCGGATCGTGCTTGCGCTCCTCTAACTTGAATGTCTTTTGTTTAAAAAACTCGTGGCTGTTTTCGTGATTGAACGTGACGCAGGGGCTGAAGGCGTCGATGAGCGCAAAACCTTTATGTTGGATCCCGCCCTTGATCAACTCCACCAGATGCTTGACTTGACCGGTGTAACCGCGCGCCACGTAGGTCGCGCCGGCAGCGATCGCCAGCGGAATCGGATTGATGGGATTTTCTACGCTGCCAAACGGCGTGCTTTTGGTGGTCATGCCTTTGGTGCTCGTCGGTGATAACTGGCCCGTGGTCAAACCGTAAATTTGGTTGTTCATCACGATGTATGTCAAGTCGACGTTGCGGCGCATCGTGTGAATGAAATGATTGCCGCCGATGCCGTAGCCGTCGCCGTCACCGCCCGTGACGATGATTTTGAGCTCGTGATTCGCCATCTGCGCGCCGGTCGCGACCGAAAGCGCCCGGCCATGCAAGGTATGCATGCCATACGTGCTAATGTAACCTGGTAAGTTAGAAGAGCAGCCGATGCCGCTAATCACCATGGCTTCATGCGGCCGAATGCCCAAGTCGGCCAGCGCCTGCTTCAACGCGCTCAGGACACCGAAGTCACCGCACCCCGGACACCAATCGGGTTCGGCCTTGCCTTTGAAATCCTTGATGGTCAGTGGCAACCGCTTAGTTGGCGGTACAGTAACTTTGGATTCAATCTCAGGTGTAGCTAATGACATTCTTCACTCCTTCGCCCTTCGCAGTTTCTGGTTCCTAGTTTCTGGCTCGTTAACTCGACACTGAAAACTAGCGCGGATCAGACCATGATTTCATGCACCGGCACATACTGCCTTGTCGTCCCGGCTAAAATCGCTTTGACGCCGTCGACAATGTGATGCGGCATAAACGGCTCGCCATCGTACTTACGAATGTGACCGGCTGCAACGATGCCGGTTTCGGACCGTAAATATCGCGCGAATTGCCCGCTGTAATTGTTCTCGACGATCACTACCTTGTTGCTTTTGCTCAATGTCAATGTGATCGCGGCAGCATGGAGCGGCACGATCCATTTGATCTGCAACGAATTGGCGGTGATATTTTGTTCCTTTGCCAATTTCTCAATCGCCTCGCGTATAACGCCTTCCGTGGAACCCCAGCCCAAAAGCGTTACCTGCGCGTCTTCAGCGCCCCACAGACTAGGTGCGTCGATCAGT
>DATBEY010000318.1:0-3439 GCA_036558765.1 Binatia bacterium
GGTGCGCGGTCTTGAAACGGTGCTTCCAAATACTTCTCGAAGAGATCGTCGGCTTCGCGCACATGGCCATCGATATCGATAATTCGCGGATCCATTTTATCTCCGTTCGCGCAAGACTTCTTCGACGATTGTCGGATCGACCACGCGATCGAGCGGCAGATCGGGTTTGCCTTGCTGATCGAGCACGGTTTTGACAGGTTCTGCTAACGGCCGCGCATCATCAATAATCAGCCGGGCATAGATGGCATGCGCTTCCAGAGCGGTCGCTTCGTCGAGAGCGAAAAATTTCTGGAGGAAAGGCACGACTTCGCCCTTTTGAGTTTTGATCCAGCGCAAAGTGTCCAGTTGCGCTTGCACCATCTTTTTTACCTGTTCACGCTCTTGCTGAATTTTTCGGATCGAGGTGCCGATGCCGACGGTCGCCATGTCGATGACATCCGAGGCGCTACCGAGGAGGGTAAAGCCTTGCCGTTTGGCGACGATGAAAAATGGCAGAGACAATGCGGTCGCATCGATGCTGCCGGCGTGAAGCGCCGGAAATCTCGTGTCCGATCCTCCCATATTGACGAACGCGTAGTCGCGCGGTTCGAACCCCGCGCGCCGAATCAAATGACGCGCGACGAAATCGTCAGCAGCGCCGATGGTCACCGCGACGGTTTTGCCTCTCAGATCGGCGATTGATTTAAACTGCGGGCGCGCAACGAGCGTATGAAAAGAGGTTCTCAACGACAGACTCACCAACCGCACGGGCGCACCGGAGATGCTGCCGCGGGAAATCGTGCTGGCGCCGAAGGTATAATCGATCTCTCCCGCTTGGAGCGCGCCGATGGTGAGCGGCGGGCGCATGGCGATGATCTCCGCGTCGAGCCCGTACTTGCGATAAAAACCGCGTTCCTTGGCAGCCCACGTGTCGAGGAATCCCAGCGATTTAGAGGAAACTGCAATGCGGACCCTTTCGGGTGCACGCTCGCCCGAGGCACCGAGCGGTGCGAACCACGCGCTGACTAACAGCGAAATCACAAAACTGAACCATCGCAAAGTCATCGTCAGCATTTCTGTATCCAGCGCTCGGAGAGATTGCAAGCGAGGCGTGGGCGGGCGGAAGCGGCGGTACAGATGACTCGGTGCGCCAAAGTTTATGTAAACTCGCCGTTCGTCCTTCGATACGGCTGCGCTGCTCGCTGTCTCCTGGGATATCGGATGAACCGATTTCTTGAGGAGCGCGACGCGCGTATCGAGGGATACACGACCGGCTATGGCGTTCACATATGCTCTTGCTCGACATGAGCACCGGTTCTGATTAGTTCCAGACGGTATATTTACGTCATCGAGGTATTTTGCCGAGCGAAAACCGGTTGATGCGATACTCTGTTCCGGATAAGGTCGAGCCACCAAATTCTGTGCGGCCGGAGGCCCTTATGGTCCCATATTCTCCGAAGCTTACTTTCGGTCCGGAAGTTGCCGATTGGCAGGAACGCTTAAATCCGGAGCGCATGCGCCGCCAGCGCGTCGACCGTGCGCAGATGCTGATGCGCAAGCACGGCGTCGCAGTATTGCTCGAAGCCAATCATCACAATATCCGGTATGTCACTGCGCTCAAGGGATTCGCTTACCCGATGTGTCGGTACGTACTGTTCTTCGCTGAGCATGAACCCGTGATGTACGAGCACGATGGATATTATCATCAAATGCCCGACCAGTGCCCCTGGATCAAGGAATGGCGGCCGGCGCGTTCATGGTTGACGGGGGCGCCGGGCCCGGACGCGTGCGCGGCCGAAGCCAAAGCTTTCGCCGCTGAAATCAAAGCCGAGCTGGAAAAACGCGGCTTGCTTGGCGAGAAGCTCGGGCTCGGCGGATTTGATGGCACCGCGCGCGAGGCGTTGCTCAACTCGGGAATCAAGAACATCGTCGACACGCGCAATCTCATTCTCGAGGCGCGCATGATCAAGAATCAGGACGAGATCTCCTGCTTAAAGACCTGTGCCGCCATGGTTGACGGAGTCTGGTTTCGTATCTGGGAAGGATTGAAGCCGGGCATGAGGGATACCGACCTGATGACGCTCGGCTCGACCGCCGGATACCAACTGGGGTTGGAGTCCGCAGTGCCCGGCGGGTGGCGCACCGGACCCATGACATTCGATCGCGGACCCCACGCCACCAGCCGCGTGATTCAGTTCGGCGACTTGGTGTATGGTTCCTATTGCGGCGCAACCTACATGGGTTATGGCAGCTGCACGTACCGGACATTTATTGTCGGACGCCAGCCCACCGCGAAAGAAAAAGATTGGTACAAAGTGATGCGTGATCGGATCGACGCGATTATCGGCGAGATCAAGCCGGGACGGACCACCGCCGATGCGGCAAAACATTTTCCGCCGGCAAGCAAGTGGGGTTATAAAAGCGAAGTGGAAGTGCTCGCCAGCGAAATCGGTCACGGTATCGGCCTTGGCACCAGCACCGGCTATGACGCGCCTATCATCAATCGGCTGTGGTCGCTCGATCATCCGCAGGTTTTCGAGGAAGGCATGACCATTGCCGTGGAATGCCGCGAGGGCGAACACCGGCTGGGCGGCGTGCGCTTGGAAAATATGCTCGTGGTGACCAAAACCGGCGCGGAGATTATGGATTATTTTCCGCGCGAAGAGATTTTAATCGCGCCGCGCTGAGCGGCGCTGCGCAGCAGCCTCGCGTCCCGTAACTGCTCCGTGGCTTTCAGTTGCGTGGTGTCGAATTCCGTGAAAGATTAGCCTCAAGCGTTTTTATAAGTTTGTTCCGCCGCATCCTCGCCAAGAGCAGCAAATCCAAAATTGCCGTTTCGCCAGATCATGAAGTGCAAACTGTTTTTTGCCGTAGTTTTTTTTCATCCGATCTATTTGATCTCTCTCATATGCGCGCCGCTCGGTTTCGCTCAGGGTCAAATTACCAGCCCGACGACGGCGGAAATTTTCAAACAATTTTCCGAGCAGGTGGTCAAAATCGAAGTTGTCGAAAACGGTTCAGGCGCCAAAGCATCGGTCGGCAGCGGGTTTTCCGCAAACGAGCGGGGCCAGATCATCACCAACTATCATGTCGTCTCGAAATTGGTTCATTCTCCCGATCGCTATCGGATCGACGTCAGCGCGCCATCCGGCCAGATCGCACAGGCCGCAGTGCTGGCAGTCGACGTGATCTATGATCTCGCGGTGTTGCGCATCAACCGCTCGATCAAAGGATTCCTCAGGTTCGAAACCACACCTGTGGCGCAGGGCACGCGGCTCTATTCGCTCGGTCATCCACAAGATCTCGGCCTGACTATCGTCGAGGGGACGTACAATGGTCTTTTGCAACACTCGCTTTATCCCAAAGTGCATTTCACCGGTTCGCTCAATCCCGGCATGAGCGGTGGTCCGGCGGTGACTCACGCGGGCAAGGTTGTCGGCATCAACGTCGCCACCGAAGG
>DATBEY010000319.1:0-5388 GCA_036558765.1 Binatia bacterium
GTCTCCGCGACCGCCGATAGCATCAATTCTATCCAGGAGGTCTCGCGGGACTTTTATCGCGTGCTTGGGCGAGGCGCATCATGGGAAACTCCACTGAATCAAATCGAGCCAAGCTATACCGATCTTGAGCGGCGGAAGGCATACGGTCGCTCCGGAGAAGCAAAAACTGAAACTGTTCGAGGGAAGCCAGCCGGTTCCGGCCGGCCGGTCAACGGTTCTGTAGGACGCGATCGCTTGCCCCTGGAAACCAAGCGACCGGCGCTCGAGCGTCGAAATCCAGCAGCGCGCCGAACGGAAGTTTCTGCGTCGGGTTTCGCCGTCGTCGGGAACTCTTACGTTCGAGAAAAGCCGGCGTCCAAGGCGGAGGTCATTGCCACCTTGCGTCCGGGCACACGCATTCAAGTAGTTGGGCGGACGGGCGACTATTTTCGTGTGCGGTCGCTCGATAACGAGGCGATTCGCGGCTATGTCCATAAAGAGGACGCGTTTTTCGAGCCTTATCATTAGCGCGCAATCTTGTGCGCGTAAAACGATCTGAGCTATTGATACCTGAGCTGTAGATTCTAATATAAGAGTCAGTGGGCAGATGTCGGGCGCCTGCAACACTCGCTGAAACCATGTATAACGAGCATTTTGGCTTTACAGAGTCGCCGTTTAACGTCACTCCGGACTCGCGGTTTTTTTTCGTAAATCCGTGCTACGAAGAGGCATTTGCGACTTTGCGCTACGGCATCGATGCGCGGAAGGGTTTCGTGGTGATTACCGGACAACCTGGGACCGGTAAAACCACGCTGTTGAAACGCTTAACCTGCAGCCTGGAGTCCAACGTTCAAGCCGCTTGTATTTTTGACCCGCATCTCACCTTTATTCAACTGCTGCGGCTCACGCTCGGAGAATTGGGTGTATCGAGCACGGGCAAAGATCGTCTGTCGATGATGGGCCAGCTCTACGATCACCTCATTCAACAGCTAGAAAACGGGCAAATTGTTTGTTTGATGATCGACGAAGCGCAAAATCTCAGCGTGGAAATGCTCGAAGAACTTAGACTGCTGTCCAACCTGGAAACCGACACCGACAAACTGCTGCAAATTATTCTCGTCGGGCAACCGGAATTCGAGGATCGGTTGGAGCGGCCGGAATTGGTACAACTCAAACAGCGAGTGGCGTTACGCTGCCGGCTCCGGCCATTGGAGCTGAGTGAAGTCAGTTTGTATATTCAGTCGCGCCTGGAAACGATTTATTATAAGCGGCCAAATCTTTTCGATGACGAATCGACAAATCTGATTGCGCTGTATTCTAAAGGAATTCCGCGATTGATCAATTCGATCTGCGATAACGCGCTGCTGATTGCTTACACGGCCAATCGTCGTTATGTCATCGCGCAGGATGTACGCGAAGCAGCGATCGAGTTGCAGTTGGAGTCGATACAACGTTTGTCTAACAACGCTCCTGCAACGATGCCTCAGGAGGTCGGACGAAGTTCTGAGCAGAAAAGCAAGTTCGATGAGATATTCTCTCCGCGATCGCCATTGGAGTTGACGCGAGCCGCGACCGATTTGCCGTCATTTCAATTTCCGGCAGAGCCGGACCTGGGCCCGGTAAAGCCGGCGCACTACAGCGCACAGCCGGAGTTCGAGCCGTTCTTGGCGTATGCTGGTGAGCGATCGCAACGCACACGAAGGCGTGGCTTGTATGTTCTCGGATTGAGTTTGCTGCTCATCTTGGGCGGCAGCGCGTTGCTTTACGGGTCGCGGGAGAGTCTCCTCTGGATACCGAATGTGAGCGGTTACCTGCGCGATATCGGCTGGATGCCAAATGTCGGGGGTTATTTGCGCGATATCGAACGCTTGAGCCATCTTCCGGAGCGGCACCGAAGCGAGCTGCAATCGGCCGAGAATCAATTACCCGCCCCGCAACCTCCCGCCGAAAATGCGTTGCCCGGCTCGCAACCTCGCGTGCCATCAGTCGCTGATGAGAAATTTGACAAAATTCCGGACCACGAGTCCGTCAAGAATGATCTCGCCACAGTTCCGGATAATAGCACCGACACCGAGATTCAGGTGAATCCTGAAGCGCGCGCCAAACCAGCAGACCGGGCCACGAAGATCACTGAAAAAAGGCGCATAATCGAGCAGAGGCCGTCGGGCGTGCGAATTGCCAATGATCAAGAGATCGCCGGAAGAAAACTCGAAATGGAAGTTTACAAAGCGATTAGCGATCGCGCCATTACAGGGGTTGAAATCGTGTCGGTCAGTGATGGCACGGTTTATCTAGATGGGCGGGTGGCAACACCGCGGCAAAAGCTCGCGGCGGTGCGGGCTGCTATGAGCGTGCCCGGCGTGAAGAGCGTGCGCGATCGTATCGTTATCGACAATTGATGCGCCCTCGGAAGCCGTTCCTGCGCTTTCCCAATCCCCTTATCCCCGCCTCACAATTCTTCACTCGTTACCCTAACATTATCGCTGTGCCATGAATCAGTTCCAGCAGTGGCAGAGCTTTGCCCAGCGGACCTCTGCGAGTATAACAATTCGGCCGAATCTTCTTTTGCTTCGCCCGCACGGTTGGGCGCAGATTGGCCTGTTTCAGCTCAGCTTGAAAGTCTCAACAGTGTGGTTATTGTAAGAGCATGCCGGAACGAGATTATTACAACATCTTAGGTTTACAACGGAGCGCGTCGCGAGACGAGATTCGCAAAGCGTATCGCAAGCTGGCGCGAAAATATCATCCGGATATCAATCCCGGCAATAAAGAAGCCGAGGAAAAGTTTAAAGATGTTTCGGTAGCCTACGAAGTCTTGAGCGATCCAGAGAAGCGCAAAATCTATGACGAATTCGGGGAAGCCGGCCTCGCGTCCGGCTTCGACGCCGAAAAAGCCCGCAGCTATCAGCAGTGGCGCCAGCAATCGTCTCGCGCCGGCGCTTCGGGTGCCTCGAGCGGTTTCAGCTTCAACATGGATGATCTCAGTGATTTGTTCGGCGGGCTGGGAGGGGTCGGCGGTGTCGGGAGAGGCCGGTCTGGGTCGCCGACCGGACCCGCTCGAGGACAGGACATTGAATCATCGATGGATATCGATTTCCTCGACGCGGTGCGCGGTTTTCAGACTGCGATTACGCTCGAGCGACCTGTCGAATGCGACACTTGTCATGGCAATGGGTTACAGCCCGGCAGCAAACCCACCATCTGTCCTGAATGCAAAGGTAGCGGTACCGTATCCGTCGCTCAGGGGCCGCTACAGTATCGGCAGACATGCCCGCGCTGCAGGGGTAGCGGACAGTTGCCTGGGGAGCCATGTAAGACCTGCCGCGGCAGCGGACGTGTTGTCCGTCCTGATACGATACGCGTCAATATCCCGCCCGGTGCGGAACCGGGAAAGATGATTCGCCTCCGTGGCAAAGGCGAGGCGGGAATTCGCGGCGGCCCTGCCGGTGATTTGCTTATTCGTCCACGCATTCGGTCTCATGCGCTGCTTACTCGGGAAGGTCGAGATTTGTCGATGGATTTGCCAATCACAGTTGGCGAAGCGTTGCGCGGCGCAACCATCGAAGTGCCCACGCCGAGCGGGAGTGTGCACGTGAAAATTCCTGCCAGCGCACAGAGCGGACAACGACTCCGCGTCCGCGGCAAGGGCGTGCCGGCGCACAGACAAACTCCGGCTGGGGACTTGTATCTGCGCCTGATGATCAGGGTTCCCAAAAACAGCCTCGGTGAAGAAGTCGTCAGTCGGTTTGATGACGCGTATGATGAGGACGTGCGCAAGAACTTGCGTTTATAATTTGAGAGCACAGAATGGAACGGAAATTTTTTCGTATTACCGAGGTCACAGAAATTTGCGGCGTGGAGCGAGAATTTGTTGCGCGCCTGGAAGCGGAGCAGGTCATTGAACCGGTGATCCGCAGCCATGCGAAGTACTACCCGCGCGACCAGGTGGAGAGAGTCCGGATTGCGAGACTCTTAATGCACGAAATGGGAGTCAATCTGGAGGGCGCCGAAGTTGCTCTCCATATGCGCGACCAGATGATTGCGATGCAACGCCAATTCAAAGAGATTTTACGCAGACTAGCACAATCACGAGAGCGCTGATTGCGATGGTTTGCCGAGCACGGGTGGCAATTTAGATCGTGTAACCGTGTGCGGGAGGATCGGCCCTCGCGGCGATCGTCGACTTTACTCTCTTGACAGTATTCGCTGGAGTTTGGTACCGGTCATTCAGCAAATTTTGCACTGAAATATGATGGAGGCAAAAAACATGTTAGGGCCCGAACCTCAAGGCGCGGTGCATTGGATTGACCACTATGTAGTCGGAACCAACGATCTGCCTGCGTGGTCGCAGTGGGCCATGCACGCGACCGGACTTCCGATCCGACCGATCAATGGCCTCACCACAAACAACAGAAAAAAAAACACGCCGATTTTTTGTTTTATGTGGTGGGACGGTGGGTCTTGCCGCATCGGGGCGTTTCTCCAGCCCGAGATCTATCCCCCGGCTAAAGAACTCGGCAAAGATTTACCGCGCTGCGGGTTCTACATTTGGGCTGAAGATGTCGAAATGCATTTGCGCCGACTTGATCAGCACAAAATCGCCCATAGCGATGCCCTTAGAACCGCCACGGACGGCGAGGAGGGAACCGTCATCTACTTCGCTGATCCCGACGGCAACCAATATGAGTTTTGGGCGCCTCTCGAGATGCCCGCCGGTGCGATGGAGATTTGCACTGAACAGAAAGTCGGCCGAATCAGTCACGCGGTTTACGGTTCCCGAAATCTGCCGCGCACGCAAACTTTCTTTGAAAGATATTGCGGTATGCAGGCGGAACAGAATCCGCGCATTGCCGAAGGTACGCTCGTGTTGCGTATGCGCGCTGGCGCCCGGCTAATTTACAAACTGGTCGATCAAGTCGACGAACGTATTGCCGGGCACAGTCCGTGGTGGGACATGCACACGGCGTTGACGGTGCGCGAGGAAGAGTTCTTCCCCAACTATCGCCGGATGTGGGAAGGCTTGCCCGAAGAGGCTGGACCCAAGGAGAATTTGAACGACTCACGGGACCAAGAGGACAATTTTCCTGCGCGCACCGGCTTGCATCGCAGTCCGGTGGGCTACCGGTGGAAGGAGATCTACCAGCGGGGCGATGAATTTTATGACTGGGACGGTCACGCCTTTCATTTTTTTGGCGGCATGCCGATCACATCCGACGGCTCACTGGCGCTTTATCAGGGCAAAGAACAAGAAGAGTATTTGCGTGAGCTCGTCCAATCGCTGAAAAAAGGCGCGCAACCTTAGCGCCGCTACAGTAAAGTTTGCCACATCTCTTTGTCCGATCTGTTCAGCTTATAGGGTCGAGAGAATGTGTTTGTTCTCGCGCGAAAATAGTGCACAACGAGATTTTT
>DATBEY010000320.1:0-17233 GCA_036558765.1 Binatia bacterium
CTTCCATATAATCGAGAATGTTTGTCACGGCGTTCTCGGCGAAGCCTTCGAAGCCCGAATCCGTCGGCCATCCCAAGTGCGGTGTCAGCACGACGTTGTCGAGCTCGAGCAGCGGATGATTTTTCGGCAGAGGCTCTTCCACAAAAACATCCAGAGCCGCACCTGCGATGGTTTTTTCTGTAAGGATTTGAACCAGCGCAGCTTCGTCGATAATTGCGCCGCGCGCCGTATTGACCAGATAGGCTGATTTTTTCATTAGTCGTAGCCGCGCTTCGTCAAGTAGATTCTTGCTTTGATCTGAGAGCGCCAGATGAATCGAAATAACGTCAGCGGTCTTGAGGACCTCTTCGAGAGGCATGAATGTCGCGCCAGATCTGGCGGCACGCTCCTTGGTCAGGGTCGGGCCCCAGGCAATCACATTCATACCGAAAGCGCGCGCAACGGCAGCGACCTCTGTCCCGATTTTGCCTAGGCCCAAAATTCCAAGGGTCTTTCCCTTGAGCACATGTCCGAGCACGAGAGGCCAGTCGCCGCGACGCAACGCCGCATCACTCTGAGGAATGCGCCGCATAACCGCGAGCATCAGGCCAAATGCCAATTCCGTTGTGCTGTTGCCGCCGGGAGCCAAGCTGACCACAATGCCGCGTCGCGTCGCCGTTTCCATATCCACATGGTAAACGTGGTTGCCGGTTTGGGAAATATATTCCAGATCCGGCAATCGCTCCAACAACGATGCTGTGAATTTGGTGCGCTCGCGAACAGGAATGATTGCTTGCGAGCCGCGCAGGGCCTGAGCCACCGCGGCGTCGGATGGCAGTTTCTCCGTGAGGATCCGAACTTCCGTCTTTTCGCGCAGCCGTTTGATCGCGTCTGTCGAGTCAAACGCGTGCTGATAATCGTCGAGAACCGTGACTTTCACTTGGAGATGACGGCGATTCCTGCGATTTCGATCAGATAATCCGGATGGGCGAGCCCCTTGACGATTACGAGCGTGCTGGTCGGCGGGCTTTTCTTGTATTGCTGTTGGCGCACCTCGTTGTAACCTTCGCGATATTCGCGGTCCACAATATAGGTGGTGGTCATCACGAGATCATCTATGCTCCCGCCGGCAGCTTTCAGCACCGCTTTGAGATTGGCGTAAACCTGCTCGGTCTGCGCTTTGATATCGCCTCTGCCCACGACATTGCCGTCCTTGTCCGAAGCGGTCTGTCCGGCAATGAATAGGAGTTTGCCGCCTTGGTTGAGGATAGCCTGGCTGTAGCGTGGTCGAGGATCGTTCAGGGACTTCGGCTGGATTATCTTTCGTGCCATGGTTCTGCCTCCTGGGTAAAATGGTTGGAGTAGTGGAGTGTTGGTTTCCTTGTCGACCAATACTCCATCGCTCCGTCACTGTCTTTTATTTGATTGGATAGCGCTTTGCCATCTCGTCAAAAAATTTTTCCTTCTCCAGTTCCTGCAAAAAGCTCAAGTCGACGAACTGCTCGGGCTTCGCATTTTTCGCCTGGGGCATCTTGTCCGCCAGCATATCGAGCATGAACTGAATACCTTTCAGGGTCGGGTAGGGTTTTTTCGGGATCGAATGGATGTAGCCATTGTAGGAGTCCTCGAGCACTTCCGGATCGTTGGTGCGCATATACTTGGCAAAGACGCGCTGCGCTTCCTTTTTGTTGGCGTAGATATAATAAATCGCTTCGACAAAGCCCTTAAGAGCGTTCTTGACTACATCGTGATTGGTCTGAGCATAGGCGCGCGAAGTTGCGAAGCCGTTGCCCTGGACTTCGACACCCAGGTCAGCGATCTGCAAAAGCTCGATGAATCCGGCCTTCCGCGCCGGAGCCGCCGAAGACGACGTGAAAAAGGTTGCGTCGATTTTGCCGGCGGACATGGCAGCGAGCCGCTCCGCGTCGGGTCCGGTCGGCAAAAGTGTGAGGTCCTTCGGCTGAAAATTCAAATGTTTCATCAGGATCAAGGCAGCATAGTTCGTGGCGGCGCCGAAGCCGCTGATGCCGAAGCGTTTGCCCTTGAGCTGCTCCAGCTTGGTGATGCCGGGCCGGGCAAAAACGATCTGATCGTATGTCGTTTCGACCGCGGCGACGAGCACGAGATCAAACCCCGTCAAATCGGCTTGAACCACCGTACCGATATTGACGATGGGTGGATCGCCGCCGGCAAGGGCCTGGGTGGCGATCTGGCCGCCGCGCAAAAAGATCGGCTCGACCTCCAATCCATACTTGTTGAACAGGCCCACTTCTTTCGCCACCCATACGTTGGACTGCCGAAAACTCAACGACGGATAGCCGATGCGAATCTTCTTAAGAGTTTGCGCCGACGCGGGTGTCGCGACGAGCGCGACGGCAAGGAAAAAGACGCCCAGGAGATAATCAAAAACCCGTTTCATTGAATAAAAGCCTTTCTATATGAGTGATCCTGCTTTCTTGCTCTATTTGCCCACCTGTTTCAATGCCTCGTCAATGAAGGAATTATCGACGTACTCGGTGAGCGGCGGAATTTTCTTTCCCTGATAAAGACCTTCCTTGGCGCGAAGTTCCATGGTCTTGTCATAAGAAACCTTGCTGACCAGGCCATCCTTCGGAAAGGGTTGGAAATCCTGAACGAGGTACTTGTAATCATCCTCAGCGCTTTCGCGCGTCGATTTCAGCACCTTCATGTGGATTGCAATGGCTTCCTCCTTGTTTTTCGGTTCGTACAGCCAACGCGTCGCCTCGATCATCGATTTCAGATATCGCACGACTTCGACACGGTTCGATTTGAGGTAGTTGGCATGGGCGAAGTCCGTGGTGAATAGAATCGGACCCAAATATTCGTGGAAGTTGGCGAGCTTGCGAAAACCGTCCTTGGCGGCGCGAAAGGTAAATGGTGGCCCCATGAATGAAGCTTGCACCGAGCCGCCTTTGAGGGCGGCATAACGCTCCGGCGAAGTACCGACGACCAAAAGCTTATAGTCGTTTTCCTTGAGCTTGTAGGCTTTCTCCAAAACCTCGTGCACCATCAGAGTCGTGCCGCCGGTCAAGGTGCTCACACCAAGGGTTTTGCCTTTCAAATCCGCGCCGCTTTTAATTTCAGGCCGCGCATAAATATCGTATGGAATTTTTTCCATATTGGCGGCGATGATTTTGACCTTGGCACCTTTTTCAGCGGCGCCGATCACGTAATCAGGATTGATACGTCCGATGGGAATGGTTTCGCTAAGCACGGCACGCACGACATTCGTCGCGCCGCGGATAATAATGACCTCCACTTGAATGCCGTTTCTCTCGAAGATTTTTTTCTGCTCGGCGACGTAGAGCGGCCAACTCGATGAAGTATTGCCGCTCTGGGTGAAGCGCATTTTCAACATTCCGCCATCAGCGGCGTATGCCATACCCGTCAGAGCCAGCAGGGCAATTGGCAAACTTAAAAATCGTCTCAAATATCTCATGCCGACACTCTCTTTCTGTTGAAACTACATCTGAGTAAAGCCGCCCGAGGCATTGACTTCCTCTTCAATCTGTTTCCAGACCACATTTTCCAACTCGATAAACGTACGGTCGGAGCGCATCTCCATCCGTCTTGGACGCTCCAGCGGGACGGCAAATTCAGATCGGATCGTGCCGGGACGATGGCTGAATACCAGCACCCGATCGGATAACAAGATCGCTTCAGAAATCATATGGGTAACAAAGATGACGGTTTTCCTTGTCTCCCGCCAGATACGCAACAACTCAAGCTGCATAAAGTTGCGGGTCTGCGCATCGAGGGCCGCGAAAGGCTCGTCCATCAAAAGAATCCTCGGGTTTACCGCCAGCGCACGCGCAAGATTGACGCGCTGTTGCATGCCGCCCGAAAGCTCGTGGGGATAATGGTTTTCAAAACCGGAGAGGCCCACAAGATCGAGATATTTGCGCGCGATTTGTTCCGATTCCTTTCGTTCGGGCCCGCGTCCCTCCAGGCCGAGCAAAATGTTCTTGAGGCTGGTGCGCCACGGCAAGAGGGAAGCGCTCTGAAAAACAAACCCCATGACCAATTCGTGATCCAATGTCTCGGAGGATTTGCCGTCAATGAGAATTTCGCCGCCCGTGCGCGGTAACAGGCCGTTGATCACCCGGAGCATGGTCGTTTTACCGCAGCCGCTCGGCCCGACGACACTGACAAATTCGCCATCCCGTAGAGAACAATTGACGTTTTGAAAGATCCTGAAGGGCTCGCGTAGAGGTCGCGGTATTTCCTTCGCGAGATTTCTCAGCTCCAGTGCCGGGGTCGCCATTCTTCATCCTCCCTGAGCTTGCCGCCAGGGCGTGAGGTAAATTTCAAAACGGCGCACCAGCTCGAATCCGAGAATTCCTAAGACGGCAAACGCAGCGACGCCAACGAACAGAATCGGCACATTGAGAGTTTGCCCCGCGAAGAAAACCAGATAGCCGAGTCCTTCGGTAGCGCCGAACCATTCGGCGATCGCGACGCCGGTAAGGCCGCGACCAATGGCCAGTCGAATGCCGGCAAGAATGAATGGAACGGAAGCGGGAAGAAGGATTTTAACAAACAATGCCCGGGAGCTTAGGCGAAAAGAGCGGGCGAGCTCAACGTATTCCCGATTGACCACGCGCATCCCGTAATAGGAATTGATCAAGATCGGAAAGACGCAACCCAAAAAGACAATGGCCACTTTCGAACCGCCGCCGATGCCGAACCAAAGCAGCAGAACCGGCGCGAAAGCGATGCGCGGGGTTGTATAAAGCGTCGCCATCCAGGGATTGACGTAATCGCGCACGCGTGGGCTGAGCGCCATGAGAAAACCCAGAGGCACTCCGGCGACGATGCTCAGCACAAAACCGTAAAAGAAAATCCATGAGCTTGCCAAAAGATGCGGATAGAGCTCTCCGGTGACAAAGAGCATCTCATAGGCCGTGCGTGCCACGACGATCGGGGATACCAAAAGCGACGGATCATTGATGGCGTAGACAGCAAGGCCATGCCAGAGCAGCAGGCCGGCCGCAATTGAGCCGATTTTGATCAGGTTTGCGTTGAGCGTGCGTGGCTGTTCGTTCATCGCGAAGATACGCGGGGAATTATTCCAGTGTCCAATCGGCGCCTTGGCGCCACGGTGCAATTTTTTGTTCCAGGCGCTTGATCAGATTGAAGCTGAGCAATCCGATAACGGCGAGTAACGTGACCGTCACAAATAATTTGGGACTGTCCCAAGTTTCCGACGAGTCCCGCAGTAGATATCCTAGGCCGGCATTTGCGGCCATCAGCTCGGCGACGACAACACCGAGCAAAGCTCGTCCAACGCCAAGACGCATACCGGTGATGATGTACGGCAAGGCGCCCGGGAAGCGGATCTTATACGTCGTTTCCCAACGGCTCAAGCGCAGTGATTTTGCCAATTCGAGCCACATGGGATCCAAATTTTTAATCCCGGCGGCGGTATTCAGAATAATCGCCACGGCCGTGATCTTGAAGACCACGATCACTTTGGAAACCATGCCGATGCCGAACCAGATGATAATCAAAGGCACGACGGTGATGATCGGGATCGAATAGAGTGTAGCGATCCACGGGTCCATGACTTCGTCGAACCATCGGTGCATGCCCATGAGATAGCCCACGACAATGCCGACGATCGTCGCGGCGGCGAAGCCATAAGTGAATTCGAGCAGTGTCGCGGCAAAATGCTTGTTGAGCTGACCGGAAACTGCCAGGCGCCAGAATGACCTGAGCACACTGCTCGGCGGCGGGATCAACAGTTCGTTTTCCAAGAGGAGGCGGGCGAGAATTTCCCAAATCAGCAAGCCGGCGAAAATGGAAATGCAGCCACGTAAAATATCTTTTCTAAGGGGCTGCGAAAAAAAACTGACTTGTTTGTACTGAGCAAAGATCGACGATGGAAGAGTGAAGTTCGCCATCGTCAACCCTCTCGGCTTGCGCATCGATTCGGCTCACTATTTGTCGCGGTAAAGCTCTGGGTCCGCGCCGGGGCCGCCGCCGGTGTGAAGCCGCGGATAGAGCGAGATACCGCCGGGACGGCCTTGTATCATGAAATCGATGGGAATAAAGCCATCGATCAGCGGAATAGGAACTTGAAATCCGGCGTAAGGACTTTTGCGATCGCTGCCAACCGCGAGTTGATTGCCCCAAAGGCCAGTGGGCAAAGCGCCGTTCAGGCTGAATCGGCTGGCAGAAATGCTGCCTTCGATGGGCGGCAATTTGTATTTTCCGCCCGGGTCGCGCTCATTGTCGCTCAATAATTGAAAATCCAGCACCTTCTGATAATCAGCCCCTGATCCCCCGACCTCCCGAACCAGGGTAAACGTATTGTCGGCGGCTTCCTCGGCACTGCCCGTCCGTCGCTCGTGCTCGGCCTTCACAATGGAGCCGGGCAGATTTTTGATGCCGCCGACACTGTCCTTGGCGCGTTGATTGACATCCGCTAAGGCCACCTGCAAGTTTTTTTCGCGCAGCGTGATGAAGAAGCGCTCGCTGGTGGATTTCGGCAAGGAATAGTTTTGGCTGCGCTCGCCCCATGGCGTTTTATAATGCACCAGGATTTCGTTATCGCTGATCAAATTTACTCCGCGCTCGGCAATTTCCATGTTCTCGGAATAGCCGTCGAACAGCGCCGGTTTTAAGCCCAAACCGCGTGGCCCGTAAAGCTCGGGGTTTTCCATTAAAAACTGCTTGCTCATGCGTAGGCCCTGGTTGTCGTTCTTGACCAGGTCCGCCAATCTGCGAGTAGCTTCTCGCGCCGCCGGCGTTTCGGGATGCTCATCAATGACCGTGGTTAGATAATATTCGCGACTGCTGCGATTGCTGGTTCGGGCCGCCGCATCGAGCAACATCTGCGCTGATTTTTCTTTGAGCGCAGCAATTTTTTCCTGCGAAGACCCGGCCAACTGATGGTAGTTGATCGCCTGGTCGATCATGCCGCGCTCCTCATAGGCGTCGGCTAACACGCGGTAAACTTCTGACGCGTTCTCCGAGTCCGGATGATTGCGTACATAGGCAACGCCGGCATCGATCACGGGTTGCGCAGAAATCGGATTGTGAGTCATTACCTGATAAAAATTGTTTGTAATGATAAGCGCGTTTGCCATGCCCAGCGTTATAGCGGCGCCGGGGCCGGCGGCCGCCATTGCCCCTGCGGCAAAAAGCAGATTCTTGTGTAGAAAGTCTTCGCCGAGCAAAACGTACTTGGCCGACTGGAGCTGTCTTTCGGTCCGCGCATCTTGGAAAGTCTCGAGCAGGTTGTACTCGGGGCTTTGCAAGAAAGCATTCGCGCGTTGCTTGACCTCGGGATTGTCAGTCGAGTTTGCCATCTGCTGCAGGAGTTTTTTCGCGGCCTCCCGCCAACCCTTCATCTCGAGGGCGACTGCTTCAGAGTCCCGCGCCGCATCGGCCAACGGGGTGCCGAGGTATTTTTTTTCGGTATCGATGGCGACGCGCTGAAGCTGATTGCTGTCACGCAGGCTCAAGGCTTCGAGCAACCGGTCGACATCCGCGCGCTGCTCATCGCTCGCGGGCGACTCCGCGCGCGCAACCAGGGATTTTTGTCGAGCGACTTCCATTTCGCTCGACGCTTTCGTTACTTTGCCACGCAGCTCGGTGGCGTCTTTTGACTCCGGTTCAATCAACGCCGCCAGGTCGAGGTGAAATAAAGCCCGGTCCAAATCATTTTTGGCAAAAGCTTCCTTGGCGCGGTCGATCTGCTTCCGTAGTAGAGCCGCTTTTTTCTTTTTATCCAACTGTTCCGCTTGCTTTTTGATTGCGTCATTGCGCGGGTCGTCGGGAAAACGCTTCAAGTGGTCGAGATCGCGCGCCAGGGCGCGCCGCTCCTCGATAGCCATGTCACGGTCCATCAGGCCATAGAGTTGGCTGACGGCGGTTTCAGCCACGGCGCCAATGTAATTACCCGAAGCGACGCCGATCAAATCCACGGAACTCAGCATCCTATTGGTCATACCACCCCAGAAATTCGCCGAGCTTTGACGCATCAATTGATCGGACTGGTTGAGATCATCGTTATTGATGAGCGCTTCGAGATATTTCTTTCGCTCGGGTGTAGCAGCGTTTTTTAGGGCTTCTTTTTGCGCTGCCAGGTAACGCTCGCGTTCGCGAATCGTATTGTTCACCAGATCCTGGGCTTGAGCGGTTAGCCCGGTCGAGGTGCCGTGCTCTTTTTTGAGACGCTCGTCTTCCGCCTTGAAAAACTGCAGATGGCGATTGAGGGCCTGTTCGTCGTTGATGAGCGCATCGATGAGGAGGTCGCGGGCGCGCTTGTCGACCTGGTCAGGGAAGAATTGTGGCGTTGGTGCAGTGGAATGATCGAAAGGATTGTATTCGGGCAGAGGATTGAGGATTTTCTCCAGCGGTAGATCCTGCGCCGCGCTATACGAGATAGCGGATGCGACGCAGCCGAGAAACAACACGCCAGACAAAAGATCTCTTGCCTTCATCGATTGAGTCGGGTCATTTTTTCCAGGAATCCGCGCGCGGCTTCGATTTTTCCTTGTGCTTCGAGCTTTTCCAGAATGCCGTCCACCTGTGCGACCTCACTGTAAAGCTTCAGCGCGGACTTGACGAATTGATCTAAGACTTTGAACTCAAAGAGTAATCCTTCAGGATCGTACTGGGATGCATATTCATTTGCAAGGAGCATGTAAAAATCGCCGAAATCGAGCAGAAAGCGATAGAGGTTTTTACTTTGCTGGTGTTTGGTGACCAATTGGCCGTAGCCGAGAATGGTCAACTGATTGCCTTCTTTCAGCCGATATCGATTCGCTTCGACGAATGCCACTTTAGCGCGGTCGATGCGCTCTTCTTCCACGCGGGCGAGATATTCATAGCGTGTCGCCTTGTGTTTTTCGATGAGTATATTCCAAGCAGCGACCTTCTCGTCGAGACCGGCGATGTACTTGAACGGATCGTCGGTGGGAACTTGGTGATCGAAGATGCGCAAGAAACCGTCGAGTATTTCCGCATTCTTCGCGGCCTCGGCGCCGAGGCGGCTGTCCGTTTCGGCGACTCTACGGTAAAGCGCTGCTGCTTGGTCATATTCCCGGAGACGCTCCAAGGCGAGGGCTTTGTTGAACTGAACGATGTCGGTGGATTGGCCGCGATTTTTCCGTTCGTAATCGTCGAGGCGGACTAGCGTCGCTTTCATGATGTTAATGCCGGTAACGTCCTTCGGAATCGGGAAACGGTAGGTATCTTCCTTGGCCAGCCGCTGAAAGTCTTTGACGATATCGAGCAGATCGCCTGCCGGCGCATAGCGGGATTCGGGCGGCCCGGCGCGTGAAGAGCAGGAGACGCATAATATTAGGCTGAGGAAGATGAGCGCGATCAAAGAGCGGCTGGTAAAGGAGATAAACGGCAAAATTTTGTTAACCCAACTGAGTCCGGATCATAGGAATAGTTCGAGTTCGACTCATTTTCCGAGAATTCGTTGGCAAGTCAAGCGAGCAAGAAATACTAGCTTGACCGACGGCTGCGAAATACTAATAATCATACGCTATGATCAACGGTCTTTTGCGATTTCTGTTGTTCTACACATTGCTCTGGTGGATTACTGGATGTGCGGATGGCCTATCGGGGCCCGGCGCTCAGGCGCCTTCGCCAACAACAGCGCCAGTTGGTCCGCCTTCGTCGGCCGCAGCCCCGCTCCGTGAGTACCGAGGTCCCGCGACCCGTCCGTTTCTCATGGGGTTTAGTCAATGGCCCGCAGACCTCACCGACGACGGCATAGCCATCGCTCGGCAATATGCAGAAACGCATGGTGATATCGTTTCGGTGATGTTCATTGGCGGAATTCCTTGGCAGGAAGCGCTCGATGGCAAACCTTTTTCAAAAGCTGTTCAAGACAATATGAGCTATCGGGCCCCCGCGGGAAAGAAGCTGCTTTTGGCGATTTCCCCGTTGAACAAAGATAAGCGCGACCTCGCGTTATACTGGGGTGACAGTGAAAATCAACCGCTGCCGAATCCCTGGGACAAAGAACCGTTGAATAGCCCGCGGGTGAAAAAGGCGTTTCTTAATTTTGTACTGCGTGCCGTAGAAACCATGCATCCGGACTATCTTGCCATCGGCGTCGAATCGAATGTTCTTTTATCGCGCGACCACGCCAAATGGCAGCAGCTCAAGGAGTTGCATCGCGAGACCTACAGCGCGATCAAAAAAATCCATGCCACTCTACCGGTATTTTTCAGCACGGAGGTGCTGCACTACAAACGCCTTGCCCGAGATGCGAAAGGCTCGGATCAGGAGAAAGAAGTCGCCGATCTGATGCGCTACAGCGATTTCTTTGCCATGAGTCTCTACCCCTATATGAGCCCGGAAGTGCCGCGCATCATACCGCAGAACTTTCTGGATTTTGCTAAACGTTTCAAGAAGGGGATCGCGGTGACGGAAAGCGGCATGTCTTCGCGCAATGTCGAGCTCAAATCCTACGGAACAGTTTTATATGGATCGGACGCTGACCAGACGCGCTTTACGGAATTCTTGCTCAAAACTGCCGAGAGGGACAGCTACGAGTTCGTAATCAATTTCGCCAGTACGGATTCGGACCGGCTGGTGCGCCGGCTGCGTCCGCCGATGGCCGATTTGGCGCGCATCTGGGCCTATATCGGCATGCAGACAAGCGACCGTCGACCTAAGCCCGCTTCTGCTGTCTGGAACGGATTCTTCGAAGCCAAATACCAACCGGCAAAATGGTGGTGACGTGCTGGACTTGATCGTTAGCTGTCGACTAATGAGTAAAACAAGAGGAGCTCACCGGTTTTTCCCGCAGCAAAATCGTGCGGGATATTTTTTGGAATGTGGCAGAGCATGCCGGGGCGAAGCTTGATTCGCCGGCTTCTAATGTGCACGCGACCTGTGCCTCTGATGACATGACACACAACGTCTTTGTCGATGTGTTCAATCTGCTTTTTATCTGAAATTTTAACCGGGCGAAAAACGATGAGGCCGCTGGTGAAGTGCTTTGATTCAAAGCAACTCGTGTAGTGAATCTCCTGACTTATTTTTTTGCGCCGTTTGATCGCGGCGTCGATCTTGACAATTTTCATGGGACTATTCATTGGAAGGAATCGCGGGGGGCCGAGCGTGTGCATCCCTACATCGGGCCATCATGATCCCGTTCGAAAATGTCTATTCCGTCACTGCGTCGACGATTTCCTTGATCGCCCGTTCCGCTTCTACGTTAGGCACTCGGCTGGAGCCGACCACTCTGTGGCCGCCACCGCCGTAATTTTTTAGCAGCTCGCCGACGTTCACCTGGGAAGACGGATTAAAGATGTTATAGCCGACGGAAATTGCCGTGGTATTTTCCCGCTGACTATCGTCGGTGACTTTCACTTGGATATTGCCTTGCGGAAAAAGGGTAAAAACCAAAAATCGATTTCCGTCGGGAATGTCTTTGATGCCACGGAGATCGCAGTAAATGACGTTTCCCTTGATCGTCGTATGCTCGAGCAGGAGCTGGCGAAGTCTTTCCTGTTCATCGCGAATTCTCTGGCAGCGGCGCGCGACATCAGGATCGCTCATGACCTCTTGGAGGGCACAGTCGCGCAAAAGATCGATGATCTTTCGCCAGTAAGGCTCGTCGCCGGCATTTTTGCCGTCGGTCGTCATCGAGATCAAAACGTATCCCTGCGGGTTGAGAACGTCTTGCGGCTCGAGTTGCCCCGCGTCAATGCGGTCTGTCTCATGCATCAAAAACTTCATCCGCTCGCTGTTCAGGAAAGAAAGGATCTCTGCGCCGGAGATCTTCCGGTTGCCTGTTGTCGCACGTCTCGTGCCGACCTCGCTATAATATTCGTGGACGACCCGGGCGGCACTTGGCGCGAGACGAAAGCCGCCCCTTCCTAAAATGATCGGTTGCGGAAAATCCGGTGTCGTATTGGTGATATGATGGTCGAACCATAGCGTGCAGTTCGGATGATAGGGGAGGTTGGTGATGATATCTCCCTTGCGGATTTCCACCAAACCGTCCTGCATGAACTTGGGCTCGACAAACAGGTACTCGTCGATGTTCTCGAACTGGGTGACCAGCGCGCCGCAAACCAACCCGTCAAAATCCGCGCGAGTGACGAGTCTCATGAGCGAATGATCTCTTCCGCCGCCGTCCACGGCATATTGAAGGCGTTGGCAACGCCCTCGTAGGCGATCTTTCCGTTATAGGTATTGAGTCCCTTGGCTAAGGCTTTGTCTCGTGCGAGCGCCTGAAGAAAGCCACGATTCGCGAGCTGCAGGCCGTAGGACAACGTGGCATTGGTCAAAGCATAGGTCGAGGTATTTGGCACAATCGCCGGCATATTCGTCACGCAGTAATGAACGACGTTTTCCTCGATGTAGATCGGCTCGCGATGGGTCGTCGGTCGCGAGGTTTCGACGCACCCGCCCTGATCGATCGAGATGTCAACCAAGGCAGCGCCCGGTTTCATGCGCCTGACGAGCCCGCGCGAGATCAGTTTCGGCGCCTGCGCGCCAGGAATCAACACCGAGCCAATCACCAAGTCGGCATCCATCACCTCTTCTTCGATATTGGCGCGATTGGACATGAGAGTGGTCAGATGGCCGCCGAGAATATCGTGGATATAGCGAAGCTTTGTTGGATTGATATCCAGAATGCTGACGTACGCACCCATTCCCGCGGCGACTTGGCAAGCCGCGCTGCCCGACATTCCGGCGCCGAGAATGACCACTTTGGCCGGACGCACGCCGGAGGCACCCCCGAGAAGAATTCCACGGCCGCCGTTTTCGGCTTGCAAAGACCATGCGCCAACCTGGATCGAGAGCCGGCCGGCGATTTCGCTCATGGGAGCTAATAGTGGCAACGAGCCGTCGTCGAGCTGAATTGTCTCGTACCCGATGGCGGTGACTTTGCGATCGAGGAGCGCTCGCGTAACCGATTCGTTAGCGGCCAAATGCAAATAGGTGAACAGTATTAACCCTTGCCGCAGCAGTGGGTACTCGGATTCCTGCGGCTCTTTCACCTTCATGACCATCTCCACTTTTTCCCAGACTTCTCTAGCGGATTCGACCATGATCGCGCCGGCAGCTTCATAGGCGCGATCCGTCAAACCGCTGCCCAATCCGGCGCCTTTTTGCAGAAGCACTTTGTGACCTCGTGCCGCAAACGCCGTCACGCCTGCCGGCGTCACCGCGACGCGATTCTCTTCGGTCTTGATCTCTGTGGGGACGCCGATGATCATCGTACGAAAAATTACGTGAAGGGCAGGGTAGAGTCAACGTATTAAATGGAGTGCTGGAGTAATGAAGTGTGGGAGTATTGGGTTCGAACCCTTCACTCCATCATTCCAACACTCCAGTACCGCGGGCGCTCCTCACCGGCCGATGGACCAGACGAGAATCGCCCAGCCGAGTAGAAACGCGAGGCCGCCGATCGGTGTAATCGCGCCGAGCCAACGTGCATCGGTGGTGCTCAAGAGATAGAGACTGCCTGAAAAGATAACGATGCCGACGATGAAAGCCCAGCCTGCGCTGTTTAGATTCGCTTCAGGCCAGCGCACCATTGCCCAGGCTACAGCGATCAGACCAAAGGCATGATACATCTGATAGCGCACGCCAACTTCAAAAATACCGAGCATCTCCGGCGAAAGCTTCGTCCGGAGTGAATGAGCGCCGAAGGCGCCAAGCGCGACTCCGATTAGCGCGGCAACGGCGCCGGAAGTAAAAAAAAAGCGATCCATGCGACGCCAAAAAGTAAGTTCTCGGTTTTAGTTGGCCGCCCCGCCGCGATTGAGTGACACGAGCACGTCGCCTTTTTGGATGACGATCTGGCGATAGCCTTTGCGTTTGCTCAAGGCATCGATAAGGTTTACCAGCGGTTGGCGCGAGGTGAGATACTCTTTCGGCGCACCCGCCGCGCGCATCGCCTGTATCTCGTCAACGCTGAGGTTCCAGCGCAAGAGCAGCTCTTCGTCGGACACATGCTCGGCATTCATCTTTCTTCGGATTTCGGCGATGCTCGGTTGCGGCGGCTGCCATGCCGCCCATTCCTTAGCGCGCGGACGATCCAGGATTTTCGCCTTGACCTCCGGGTCCATCAATTCCGCGCCTTCACGACCCCAATAGCCCAGCGCATACTGGATGATTTGATCGGTCACTTCTTTATAGCGCTCGCCGACGATCACATTGATGGCGGCCTGGCTGCCGACAAACTGCGAAAGCGGCGTCACCATAATCGGATAACCGAGCTCGGCACGCACACGCATGGTTTCCCTCAAGGCTTCGTCGATCTTGTGTTCGACGCCCACTTTGCGCAATTGAAAGCGCAGATTAGAAATCATGCCGCCGGGAACCTGATGCTGATACTGGCTGTAGTCGTATTCCACCGGCTCGCCAATGGGAAATCCTTCCCGTTTGGCGATTTGCGTGAAGTGTTCCGATACGGGTTTCAGGATTTCTTCGTCGATCAGGGTTTGGTAACCAAGCGCTCGCAAATTTCGCGCGACATTGAACAGTGACGGGTTTGACGAACCATCCGCCAATGGCGGGAGCGCCGTATTGACGATCTTGATTCCGAGCTTCACTGCTTCGAGACAGCAGAGTGGACCCAAGCCTGTGGTGCAGTGGGTGTGAAGCTCGATGGGAATCCCATTGGCATTGGCGAACATGATCGGCACCAAGGTTTGGACGCGCTCAGGAGTGAGCAGTCCGCCGGGGTCTTTCAGGCAGAGCCGATCGACTTTTAGCGACGCGGCTTGACGGGTGCGCTCCGCGAAATAATCATCCGTATGTTTTGGTGAAACGGAATAGATGATATTCGGCACCGGGTTGATGCCGACATCGCGCGCCACGGCGACCTTCCAGGTCCAGCCTTCGAGCTCATTCCATTCTTCGGAGATGCGCGCTTCGCGGATGCCGTTCGCTGCCATCCTCTCCATGAAAAGCCGGTACATGGAGCGCGGCGTCAGGTCGAAGGCGCTGAACCGACCGGCATTCAATCGCAGCGGCGTATGGGTGATGCGCTCGCTCATGAGCTTCACCCGTGCCCAGGGATCTTCCTTGAGTTCGCGCACGCATTTTTTCAGATGAGAGCTGGAGATTAACTCGATCGCATCGAAGCCGGCGCGATCCAGGGCTTCGGCTACGGGAAGCATCATGCCCGTGGTCATATTTTCCGCCCACAGGCTCTGATGCCCGTCGCGGATCGTGGTATCGACGAATCGAATGCCGTCGGTGTTCATGATCGTAGCGATTGGAGTAATGAAGTGCTGGAATGGAGTTTCATCATCACCCGCAAATCTTTATAGCGTCAACCCGAAGAATTTCACCGCATTATCGAGCATGATTTTCTTTCGCACTTCAGGCTTCATGTTGACCTGCTGAAACTCTTCCAGCCAGCGCTCGACACCGATGGCCGGCCAATCTGAGCCGAATAGTGCCTTATCTTGCAGCAGTGTATTGATGTTGTGCACCAATTCCGCGGGAAAATATTTCGGCGCCCACCCTGACAAATCAATGTAGTAGTTTGATTTGTGGCGCGCGATCGCCAAGCTCTCGGCAGTCCACGGCCAGGTCGGGTGAGCGCTGATAATCTTCAACTCCGGAAAATCCGCGGCCACTTCGTCAATGGCTATGGGTTGGCTGTATTTAAGTTTGATGCCCATGCCACCAGGCGTACCCGCACCGGCTGCAGCCATGCCGCCGTGGAACAGGATCGGCATATTTAGTTTGGCACATTGTTCCCATAACGGATAGAAGCGAACATCGTTGGGAAAAAAATGTTGGCGCGCCGGATTGAGCTCGCCCATGCCTGAAAGCCCCAAGTCTTTACAGCGCTTGATTTCGTCCAACGCGAGTTTTCCCGTCCAGGGATCGATCGCACCGAAGGCGAGAAAAACATCCGGATGTTTTTTGACGGCGCTCGCCACGTGATCGTTGGGAACCGGAGTTAAACCGGTGACGGTTTCGTCGCGTGTATTCATGATCACAGCCATCATTTTGCGCGCCCGATATTGATCGGCCATTTCATCGATGGAAACCGGCGGACGTTCGCGTCCGAAGTACCGCGCCATTTGCGCCGTGCGATCGCCCTTGGCCTTCTGCGTTGTTTCATCCGAAAGATGAACATGAACATCAATCGCAACAATATCTTTTGCCATAATTTTTTGGCCTCCTGAAGAAATTTCTTTTCTTATTACACTGCGACGGCATTAGTTCAATCGATCGGTCGGGAATTTTTCACCTGGTGAGTTCCCTCAAAACCGAGCCTTGAACGTTAGAGTCAAGCCTTAAACGCTGTGCAAAGCGCTAGGCGCGTCGCTCGAGAGTCATCGAGAAACCAGGCGTTTGCACATGGATCTGGCGATTGTTCGTGCGTTTGGACAACTCCTGAAGCAAATTCACCAGCGGCTGCTCGGAGTTTAAATACTCAATGGGTCGCGGATTGGCGCGCATAGCGTCGATGTCGTCTTTACCGACAATCCAGCGTAGCAGAAGCTCTTCGTCGGAGGTGCCTTCGGCGCCGAGCCGCCGGCGCATTTCATCCGGCGTCGGATCGTCCGGCTGCCATTTGGCCCATTCCCTCGCACGCGGACGATCGAGAATCTTGTCTTTCACGTTCGGGTCCATGTCGCGCGCACCTTCGGCGCCGGCATGACCCAGAGCGAATTTAATCACCTGGTCGGTAACTTCTTGGTAGCGCTCCCCGACGATCACATTGATCGCCGCCTGGCTGCCGACGAATTGCGAGAGCGGCGTCACCATAATCGGATAGCCGAACTCTTGCCGCACTCGAATACTCTCTTCGAGCGCCTGCGGATACTTGTTCTCCATGCCGACCTTGCGCAGTTGAAACCGTAAATTCGAGAGCATTCCGCCGGGGACCTGGTGCTGATATTGTGTGTAGTCGTATTCCACAGGCGCGCCGATGGTAAATCCCTCGCGTTTGGCGATCGCCGTGAAATGCCTCGACACGGGCTGCAAGATTTCCTCATCGATTGCCGTCGCATATCCAAGAGCGCGGGCGTTCTTCGCGACGTTGAACAACGACGGATTGGACGAGTCGTCGGCCAATGGCGGAAGTGCCGTGTTGATCGAGCGAATGCCGAGTTCCATTCCCTTGATGCAGCAGAGCGGTCCTAACCCTGTCGTGCAGTGGGTGTGCAATTCTACCGGAACTCCATTGGCATGCTTGAATATGATCGGTACCAGAGTTTCCATGCGCTCGGGAGTGAGAAGCCCGCCTGGATCCTTTAGGCAAAGCCGATATGGA
>DATBEY010000321.1:0-4543 GCA_036558765.1 Binatia bacterium
CACCAGAATGCGCACGCCAGCTTTGAACTTGCTCCATAGATTATAGAGCTCGTCATCGACGAACTCGCGATCAAAGAGCACCCAGGTTTCATCCATGCGGTCGTTGTCTTTCTCGTCGGCGTTGGTATCACGAACCTGACCACCGTGTCCTGAATAGGTGAGAAACAGGATATCGCCTTTAGCCAATTTTTTGGACGCGTCCTGAAGGGCCGCGGTCAACGCGGCAGCGGTTGCCTGCTCGTTCAGGAGCAAAGTATTGCCCGTGAACCCTTTCTTCTTGGCGAGCGCACACATGTCTTTGGCATCGGCGACACAAGCATTCAGCGCCCCGTCCCAACCCTGATAGTGCTTTGGGTCGACATGATTCAAACCGATATGAATGGAAACGCCTTGCGCCATGAAAGCCTCCTGTGATCGGAAGGTCAGGCGAAGTTTAAAGGGTAGGGATTCGAGCTGTCAATAAAAAACTGATGCTTAGGGTCTTTGTAACAACGCCGTAAAAGTTTCTGTTATTCGATCATTTTTTTTCTAGGGTTTCCAATTTTGTTTAGTGAGTTGTTGCTCGGCCGCGCGGGCGAAGCTGAAATCGTATGCACGTCGCGGCGGTACGACCTCGGCGACCTCTGCAACCTGGGCAACGATCGCGAGGTCGTTTTTTTGGCTTTGCTCGTCGACATAACCTGCTTTGGTGAAAGTTCCGACCAGGTCGTCGTACATGCGCGTCGACAGAGCTTTGTCCAATTCGCTGAATTTGGCGACAGCGGCGATGGTGCCTGCGCGATCTTGACGAGCGACTTTAAGGCCTTTGATGACGGCGCGCACGAATCCGGCGAGTTGTTTCGGCTGTTCTTTGAGAAACCGGTCAGAGGTCGCGAAGGTGCCCCAGGAGTTTTTCACCTCTTTGCCGAAAAACATGATGTCTTTCATGCCTTGGTCGAGGGCTGCATAACGTTCTTCCGGACTGACAATGGCCGCATCGACGGCGCCCGACAAAAGCGCCGGCAGGCGATTCACCGGCCCGGGATCGATCAGCACAATGTCCTTGGGAATGTTCTTTTGGGTCAATATGTTTCTCAACATATAAGCGGCAATCGAAGCGACGCCGGTGGTGGCGACTTTTTTACCGCTCAGATCGCGCAAGCTCTTGATGTTGGGCCGCGCCACCAGCCATTGGAGCACCTGATCGTTGAAAGCGAGAACGGTTTTGAGCGGCGCGTTGCCCTTGGAGATTGCCACCAAGGCGCTGCTGCCAGAGCCGGAGAACTGAACCTGATTAGCGATCAAAGCCTGAAGACCGGCGGCATTCTGCATGAACACGAGCTTGAGATCGAGGCCTTCTTCTTTCATGTAGCCGCGCTCCTGGGCAATCACCAGCGGAACGTACTGGAAAGCCTTCGAGGTGAGGGCGGCGCTGACTGTGTCGAGGGCAAGGGCCGGCGCCGAAAAAACGGGCGCGAGAAAAGACAGCACAACAAGCTTTCTCAGCATGCAGGATCTCCTTCGACCGAGCAATGTGTCGGTGGCAACGCAGCGGTGCGATCGCACTACGGTCGCGATTCAAGCTTTGGCCACAAAGTGATCGAACAATAGTTCGGAACTCGATTCGGCGTCAAGTAATTCGCGGACAAAAAATGGTTCAAGCAAATTATACGATATGGTATTCTCTGCTGCATGATGCGAGGCAAGAGATTGGCGCTCATTTCACTTCTTGTACTGTGCTGCTGTTCGACCCAGACTGACCAGGCCAGCCCCGGCGCAACGCTGTTATCGGGCTTGAATGACTATCAAGGAGAGATGCAGCATGCGGGGAACTCGCCGGACCGGTGGCCGGACCGGCAGCGCGCCGGCGGTGCATTGAAAGATATTATTACGGCCACTGTCGGTGGCTCGAGAGAATTTTATCGCTTGGTCGACCTCGACATTAAAAAGAGAGAATTCGTCATTACGTTGCGCGATTCACATTTACGCACAGATCGAACCCAGGAAATGAAGGACGAGCTAGTCGCGATGGATGAAGAAATCCTTGCTCTGAAACCAATTGTTCGAGAGCAGGTGGCAGCTATGCCTGTGACTGGAGAATCGCACGGGGCGGTGGAAAAGGTTGCAACCTATGGGATGTTAAAATTGGCTGTCGACAAATTTTCATCGAGCGGCAGACGCGGAATCGACCCACCGTCTACCTGGGTCGAGCAAGACTTGGTTACAGATCTCGGGACGTTCTCGACGGTGCGCACTCTGGACGGCGCGACGTATCGTTGCTCGCTCTATGGCATCCCCGATGAGGGCTCGAGCATGAAGTGCGCGCTGATTAAGTAAAAGGAGCCGCGAGTTACTACTGGCGCACCATCGATTCTACTCGTCCGCAAACAAACTCTGCTAAAGCCCGTCTCAAAACCTCGCACGGCTCGATTGCGCTCCGGCAGGGCTATTTTCGATAGAGACTCCGGATAAATCCGGATTCTTCGAGCTGTTGAAGTAAGCTATTGTCGACCAATTTCTCGTAGGTCAGGGTTTTTACCTGTTCCTTCGGGTACTGATCGAGAATGACCTGCACCGAATCGCGGCGCACGTAAGGAATTTCTTCCAACACGTTTTCATGCGGTTGATACGCCGGACGAACGAGTTCTAGCGGCACTCTCATGCGCTTGGAGATGGATACCATCGCGAGCTCGGGCTTTTCTTTGGCGAGCTTGATGGTCTCGAGATACGCTTTGAGCAGATTGACTACCGTTTCGCGCCGGCTCTGGAGGAAGCTGCGCTGCAGCTCGATCCCTCCCTGCAGAAACGGAATCCTGAGCGAAGATAGATCGACCAGTTCTCTGAAACCCGGACGCGGCGGCGAGCCGAGACTTGCATCTACGATCCCCTGATCCAGTGAAGCGAAGGACTCCGGCAATCCGCCGTGATGAAGGAATTTGACGTCCCGTTCGCTCAGTCCTGCCGACTTCAAGGCGATGCGCGTGATCGTATGGGTCGCAGAGCCCGCGCGCGTGACGCCAATCGTTTTACCCTTCAGATTGGCCAGCGTCTTTATCGGTGAATCGCGTCGCACCCAAAACGACATCACCGCGAAGTTGCCTTTGGCCGCGACGAGAACGAGATCGCTTCCGGCGAGCACGGCGGCAATCGCCGAGGAGCCGCTGAAGGCGCCGAATTCAACCGAACCGCTGACGAGAGCCTGGACGGGAACGGCGCCGCGCGCGTGCACGACCTTAGTGTCGAGCCCGTATTTCTCGAATAGTTTCGCATCTTCGGCAAGCCACAGTGTGGCATTGGTCGCGGCGATCGCTTCGTAGATCAGGCTGACGGAAATCTTTTTCTCGGTCTGCGCACCGACGGACGCCGTCGACAGCGACAAAAAAACCGCCATCAGAGCTAGGTAATGCTTTCTCATCTCGGCAATTCACAGTCTTCGTCCATCTCAGCCACGAAACCGCAAAACATCGTTGTCCAATCTAGCGCGGACGAATTCGGGTGTCAGGCAACTCATAAGCTTTTACAGCAACTGAAAGGAACGTGTTTTGATGATCAGAAAAACGTCAGATCCTGCGCCAAGCGCAAGCCGCGTGATGGCGCCAGCCGTGACTCGCACGCAGAAAATTTCGCCGGCGTCGACCTGCACCAATGCCTGATCTTCGATGGTCTCGACGGCGCGAACCGTGCCTCGCAAGATATTTGCCGCAGAGATTCCTTCAGGCCGCTGCGTGCCGATCAGAATGTCGTCGGCGCGCACGCGAATCTGAAGGTTTCGCCGAGCTGCCGTCGGCAGATAGGGCACAAAAATTTCGGCCCCGGACGATAGCCGCACTCGCGATCGGCCCGACCCTTTGTCGGCATCGATAAACTCTACGGTAAGGACGTTTTCCAGTTCTTCTTCGGGCATCGCTCTGAGGGCACGACTGGACGTAAGCGTCTCGCCAGCCGGTCCTTGAGTGACCAATCGGCCGTTGCGAATCACCAGGACCCAATCGGCCAGACTCAGCACCTCGGTGACGTTATGGGTGACATAAATCATTGGGATGGCGAACTCGTCGCGTACGCGCGCCAGATACGGCAAAATCTTTTCCTTCAGGCCGATATCCAGGGCGGCCAAGGGTTCGTCGAGCAGCAGCAACTGCGGCCGCGACAAAATTGCCCGCGCAAGCGCCACCCGCTGCGCTTCGCCGCCTGAAAGCTCGGTGACAGAGCGATCGAGCAAGTGATCGATCTCGAGAATCTCGAGCACGTGCTCCATGCTCATGGAATGCGCCGCAGCACTGTAATTGCCGCGTTCCGAGCCGAAGAGAATATTTCGCCGGACGGAAAGATGCGGAAACAATGCGCCTTCTTGGGGCACATATCCAAGATTTCTCTGTTGCGGTGCAAGATTGATTTTCCGCGCCGATGAAAAAACCGTCTTAGCGCCGATCTCGATTTCGCCCGCGGCGATTGCGCGCAACCCAGCGATGGCGTCGAGCAAAGTGGTTTTTCCGGAGCCGGAGGGTCCGAAAATTGCCGTGACGCGGGCATTGAATGTGACATCGATGTCGAGTTCGAAAGTTGC
>DATBEY010000322.1:0-8609 GCA_036558765.1 Binatia bacterium
ATGCCGTCGAAAACATTCGCCAACAGGATCAACAACGCTGCGTTGATATAATCACCGCGAAATGTCGCGATGATCGAGAAAAAACCACACATCAGGTTGCCGGCCGTGAACAAGCTCGGAATCAAGTAAACCCCGCGTCGGAGCTTGTCCTTGGGCATCCGCTGGCGTAACGGCAGGCGCTGCTGCCGGGTGCGGCGTCGGAGTAGGCGAACTTTGCCGCTGTCCGGCACTGGATTCGGCTCTTGAGAATTGATCGCGGTCATACAAACCTCGCCAAGATCGTCTCTCCTCCCTTGACGCGCTGTCCTTCGGCCACTTCGATTTTGCAGTCGCCAGGCAGATAGGTGTCCGTTCGTGAGCCGAACATTATGAGGCCAAAGCGCTCGCCGCGCTGAACCCGCTGGCCCGGATAAACCCGCGATACGATCCGCCGGGCCACCACCCCGGCCACTTGTACGACCTGGAGCCGTCGGCCTCGGTCATCAGCGAGTTTTACAGCGTTTTGCTCATTTCGGCTCGAGGCTTCGTCTTTATAGGCGGCCATGAATTTCCCGCGTTGATACGTGACGTCCTCAACATTCCCCGTAACCGGGACGCGGTTGATATGCACGTCCAGCGGCGAAAGAAAAATACTTATTCGTGTAGCCGTAGTGGCGGAGTTGGAATCCGGTTCAAGACTGACAACGCTCACAACTCTGCCATCAGCGGGAGAGACAATCAGTCCCTCGCCAGCGGGAATAACCCGGTCCGGATCGCGAAAAAACGCCGTGACTCCGAGGGTTACGACCACCAAAACGAAGCCGGCTGGATTGCCACCGAGCACGAAAGCTAAAACCGTTAGCGCCGCCGCCGCCGAAATGAGCGGATAACCTTCCCGTGCGATTTTCATCCGGCTTCACAAATGACTCAATAAGAGCGCACGCAATGATCAATTTCTAGTCTTATCAACCAATCGATTCTGCGCCAACCAGGGCATCATCGAACGCAAGTTTTCGCCGACCTTTTCAAGAGGATGATTGGCCGCTTCTTTACGCAATTCGGTAAAATGTGGCATACCGCATTTATATTCATCGATCCATTCATCGGCAAACTTGCCGGACTGAATGTCTTGGAGAATCTTCTGCATCGCCTGGCGTACCTCGGGGCCGATAACTCTTTTGCCTCGGGTTAAGTCACCATATTCCGCCGTATTGCTGATCGAATAACGCATGTTGGTTAAACCGCCCTCATAGATCAGATCCACGATCAGCTTCACTTCGTGAACGCATTCGAAATAAGCCATTTCCGGCGGGTAACCCGCGTTGACTAGCGTCTCATAGCCAGCCTGAATCAGCGCGCAAAGCCCGCCACATAAAACTGATTGTTCGCCGAACAGATCAGTTTCGGTTTCATCTTTGAACGTCGTTTCAATAACCGCGGCTCTGGCACCGCCGATCGCGCTCGCGTAAGCCAAGCCAATCTGTTTTGTATCCCCGGTGGGGTCCTGTTGTACTGCCAACAAACAGGGGACGCCCCGGCCCTTTTGATATTCACTGCGCACCAAGTGTCCGGGACCTTTAGGAGCAACCATGAAGACATTGACATCGGGCGGCGGCACGATCCTTCTGAAGTGAATGTTAAAACCGTGCCCAAACGCGACATAATTGCCTCTCTTGAGGCCCGGTTTAATTTCCTTTTCGTATGCTTCGCCTTGTAATTCGTCGGGCAACAAAATCATTATTATATTGGCAGCCGCAGCAGCTTCAGCCGTTTCCAGTACTTTCAGGCCGGCATTTTCGGCCTTCGGCCATGAGCTACTACCCCGTCGAAGGCCCACAACGACTTCAACGCCAGAGTCACGGAGATTGTTCGCATGCGCATGACCCTGACTGCCGTATCCAAGCACTGCGATCTTTTTGCCTCTAAGAATGCTGAGATCGGCGTCTCGATCATAATAGACTTGCATTCGCTGGTTCTCCTTGTGAAGCTTCTAATATGCCGAGCGAACAGTGGCAAGTCAAACCAATCGCTCGCAAGTCGAATACTTACAAAATGCAAGCGAGAGCGCTACGTGAAGATTTTGACAAGCAACTCAGTAACTGAATCAGAAATTCGCCGCGCCCGGGCAGTTCCGCTTTAGCTAAAAACTTTCAGCGCGAAACAGCCTCCATGCATAAATGGGCGGGCACGCCACAATAGTTCGCGCCGAACTTTAGGTCTTCAACAAAGCGGGCTCACGCCGTGGTGAGGCGGTCCGCGTAGTTTCGCGGGAGATCGCGATGCGACCGGTACGGACCAAATCTTTGATGCCAAGGGGCTTGAGCATGTTGATCATAGCTTCGACTTTGTCGACATCGCCGGTAATTTCGATCGTGTACGTGTTGGCTGACGAATCGACGATCTTGGCGCGAAAAATCTCCGCCAATCGAATCGCTTCGTCACGGTGCTCAGGTTTCGTATGAACTTTGATGAGCGCGGTTTCGCGATCGAGATAATGAGTTTCTGTCAGATCGATGACTTTCAGCACCTCAACCACTTTATTGAGCTGCTTCATAATCTGTTCGATGATCCGATCATCACCGACGGTGACGATCGTGATCATCGAAGTGGTCGGGTCTAACGTTGGAGCGACGGATAAGCTTTCGATATTGTAGCCGCGGGCGCTAAATAGCCCCGCAACTCGAGCAAGGACGCCGAATTTGTTCTCCACAAGAACCGATATAATATGTTCCATTCGTGAAAATCATCAGGCAGGAAGTACGCCCTCCCCCTCATCAACCTTTCTCTTATGTGCTCCACCTTTTTTCGCCACCTTGAGCTCGGGCGGATCCTCCAGCATCATCTCGTGCTGCGCTCCGCCGGCAGGAATCATCGGGTAGCAGTTTTCATAAGGATCGGTGTGGATGTCCATGAGGACCGGTCCTTTTTGCTTAAGGCCGTCCTTCAACACCGATTCCACCTCAGCGGGCCTGACGGCGCGCAATCCAGGAATACCATAGGCGTCCGCCAGCTTCACGAAATCCGGCAGCGTGCCGAGAATACTCGCGGAATAGCGACCTTCATAGAAGAGGTCCTGCCACTGGCGCACCATGCCGTGAACTCCATTGTTGAGCAAAACAATTTTCACAGGCAGCTTGCGCTCAGCCGCGACCACCAACTCCTGCAAGTTCATCTGAAAACTGCCTTCGCTGGTGATACAGACCACTTGCCGATCGGGAAATGCGACCTGAGCGCCAATGGCTGCCGGAAACCCGAAGCCCATGGTGCCAAGTCCACCTGAGGTCAACCAAGTCCGTGGCCGGCTGCCCTTGAAATATTGCGCCGCAAACATCTGGTGTTGGCCGACATCCGTGGCGACGATCGCTTCGTGCTTCGTCAGGTTATAGAGCTTTTCAATGACGAACTGCGGTTTGATGACCTTGTCGTCCTGCTTGTAAGCGAGAGGATGTGCTCGTTTCCACTCCTCGATCTGCTGAATCCATGGCTTTCGTTGCGCGGCAATTTGCACAGAATTACCGTCAAGGGAGCGCAGGATCACGTTCAGCTGGCGCAAAACGGCCTTGACATCGCCGACGATGGGAATGTGCGCGTGAAAAGTTTTCTTGATGGAAGTCGGATCGATATCGATATGAACGACGCGCGCCTCCGGACAGAACTCAGAAAGCTTGCCGGTCACGCGATCGTCAAAGCGCGCACCGACCGCGATCAGGAGATCGGCATGATGCATCGCCATGTTCGTCCAATAACCGCCGTGCATCCCGAGCATGCCGAGCGACAGGGGATGATTACCTGGGAAACTACCGAGGCCCATTAATGTCATCGTCACCGGAATCTGGGTAATTTCCGCGAGTTCGCAAATCTCTTGCCCGGCATCGGAAAAAACCGCTCCGCCGCCCACGTAGATAATCGGTTTCTCCGCTTTCAGTATTTCTTCGGCAGCTTGCCTGATCTGATTCTTGTTACCACCGACCGTCGGATTGTAGCCGCGCAGATTGACTTTTTCCGGGTATTTAAATTCGGCCTTCGACGTGCTGACATCCTTGGGAATATCCACCAGCACCGGACCCGGCCTGCCGCTTGTCGCGATGTAGAAGGCTTCCTTGATCGTTTGCGCCAACTCGTTGACGTCTTTCACAAGCACATTGTGTTTGGTGCACGGCCGGCTAATGCCGACATTGTCCGCCTCCTGAAAAGCATCATTGCCGATAAGATCGGTCGAAACTTGACCGGTAAAAGCGACCAGTGGAACGGAATCCATATAGGCATCGGCGAGTCCGGTCACGATGTTCGTCATGCCGGGACCGGACGTCACCAAGACGACGCCGGCTCTGCCGGTGGCCTTGGCATAACCTTCCGCCATATGAGCCGCACCCTGTTCATGACGGGTCAAAACGAGATCGAGATCCTTTTGTTGGCAGAGAACGTCGAAAATTTTTAGCACTACTCCGCCCGGTAGACCAAAGATTGTTTTGACCCCTTCACGTCTAAGCGACTCGCAAAATATTTCCGCTCCGGTCAATTTCATCGATGCACAACTCCCTAATGATCGGCGCTGGCATGACGGTGCTTCTCAAGGATTTCCATCATGCGGTCTTTGCCGATTAGCTTTAATTTCTGAATTTTTTTCATCTCCACTTCTTCTTCCGGCGTCAGGTAATGCTTATGTTGATACTCAGACAGTTTCTTTTCCAATTCCCGATGTTCGTCGTAAAACTTTTTTAGCTCCGGATCTTTATCCAGCAGGGAGACGATCGCGTGTTCCTCTTTTAGTTCCATACGGCAGCCTCCTTTTTGAGTATTAAAAAATTTTTAGCGGGACTCAATTTAACTTACGCTAAAATCTTTGTCAACGAACTTTCCCCATAGTTTTTCAATAGGTTACGCTAGTTTTCTCACTTCCGCCGCAGGGCGACGGAGGTAAACTGGAACCAACGAGCCTAGATCATCCAGCGACCCGCGCAGGAAACGCTCGCGGCCCAGCAGCGCGACCTCGGCAGCCACCGACGGATACTCGTGATCCCAGTCCAGCAGCATTTTTGCGCCGAACGCGCTGCTCAACTTTTCCTGGTGTGCCTCGACAGCATCGCCGATGATCCGCAGTAAAGCGTCGCCGGCGTCGGCCCGATGACGTCGCGCGCATTCTATCGCTGTATCGATCGGGAGCAGAGCATCTTCTGTCAATCGGGATAGGGACTCGCCGGCGCGTCGAAACAAAGCCATATAGACATCACTTTTTCGCGCATCGAGCAAAGAACAAATTATCCCGTCGAAATTGTTTACACCTGCCGCAAGCGCTAGCAAGGTCGAGATGCCGATAAGGGGAAGTCCACCGGAATAGGCAATGCCCTTGGCGGTTGCAAGGCCGACCCGTAGTCCAGTGAACGAGCCAGGTCCGATCGAAACTGCTATGGCCGAGAAATCAGCCGGCGTTATTTTCTTTTTCTCGAGGAGGGCCTTGATTAACGGAACAATAATTTCGGCGCAATTGCCGGTGGATTCCGAGGCACCCAGATAACCCGAGCATTGCCTGTGCCATCTGGGCTCATCGATTAAAGTTTCATTCTCAATTAAAGCTACACTAGCCGAACCTGTGGCACTGTCGATGCCGAGAATTCTCATCCACCGACCTGCTTCTCAAAAAATCTCACGATGTCGTTGTAGAACGCATAAATCATGAGTAACGCAAGGAGACAAATGCCCACCTGTTGAGCCATTTCCCGATACTTGAGTGCAACTGGCTTTCGTGTCACTGCCTCCACGAGAAAGAACAACAGGTGTCCGCCGTCGAGGACGGGCACCGGCAACAAATTCAGGACGCCCAGATTGATACTGAGCACGGCAAGGAAGGCGAGAAAACTGCCAAGCCCCTCCTGCGCTTGCTGCCCGGCCATTTGCGCAATCAAAATCGGCCCGCCAATATTGCGCGGCGATACATCTCCCACGACCATTTTAAACAGCGCGACAAGCGTAAGCTGGGCGTAATCATAGGTTTGATAAATCGCGCGCACGACGGCCAAACCGGGATTGCCTTTCTCGATTGAAACCTGACTGCCAATTCCGATAATCCAATCGTCCTTGCGTTCACCGAACAGATTGCGGCTTTCCTTTTTCATCGGCTGCACATTGACGTTGACCGTCTCTGTGCCACGGCGAATTTCCAGCGTTAGAGCTTTGCCGCCGCTCGATTTGATCGCCCGTGACAACGCTTCCCATTCTTTGACCGGCTTTTCGTCAATCGCGACTATTCGATCGCCTTTCAGGATGCCCGCTCGCTGCGCCGGCGAGCCCGCTTCGACCCCGCTTACTTGAGTCGACATCACCGGCACGCCATAGAATGTAAACACACCGATCAGCAGCACCAGCGCAAGCAACAAATTGAAACCCGGGCCGGCGACCACGATCGCAATCCGCTTAAGCAGGCTCTTATGAGCAAATGACCTTTCCACATCTTCTTGACGCACCTCTTCATCCGGATCCTCGCCAATCATTTTGACGTAACCGCCGAGTGGAAATGCACTCAATGCGTATTCAGTCTCACCTTTTTTTCGCACCCAGAGCTTGGGACCGAAGCCAACCGAAAAAGTCAGAACGCCAACTCCCGAAAGCTTCGCCAGCAAGAAATGGCCAAACTCATGGAAAACGATGAGCAATCCAAGTCCAATCACCGCTGCACCGATCGAATAAACCAAGTTTTCCATCCACATCTCCTTGATCGTGATTTAGTGAATCAGCGATGACGCTTTTTCCCTCGCCCAGCGATCCACTTCCAGAATGTCGCCGATGGCCTTTGCCCTGCGATTATTATGTTTCTGCATGATACTGCCAATTATACGATGTATTTCGCGAAATCCTATGCGCCGGTGCAAGAATGCCGCTACCGCAACCTCGTTTGCGGCGTTGAGCACGGCCGGCATCGTGCCACCTTCGCTGAGGGCGTGATACGCCAAAGACAGCGCCGGAAAGCGCTTCTTTTCAACCGGGAGAAAGTTCAGCAGTTTTTGCTCGGTCAGGTCGAGACCCTCCCAGCTCCCTTTGAGACGATGCGGAAATGCCAAAGCATACGCGATCGGAATGCGCATGTCCGCAATACCGAGTTGCGCTATGATCGAGCCATCCTGATACCGCACCATCGAGTGTACGATACTCTGCGGATGAATCATGACTTCGATACGGCTAGGCTCCATATCGAATTCCCACCGCGCCTCGATGACCTCGAGTCCCTTGTTCATCATGGTTGCAGAATCGATCGTGATTTTTTGGCCCATTTTCCAGTTAGGATGTTTCAGCGCCTCTGCGACCGTAACTTTTTGTAAACGATGGAGTGGCGTCTTCAAAAAAGGACCGCCGGATGCCGTCAGAATGATCCTATCAACTTCGGCGCGATCATTCCCTTGCAAGCACTGAAAGATCGCGCTGTGCTCGCTATCCACGGGCAACAGCCGAACGCGTTTTTTTTTGGCCGCGCCGACGAAAAGCTCACCTGCCATCACCAGCGCCTCTTTATTCGCGAGAGCAATTTCTTTTCCTGCAAGTATCCCGTTGAAGGATGGCATGAGTCCGGCTCCGCCGACAATGGCAGCGAGCACAATGTCCACCTCCGGCGCCGCTGCCACAGCCGATGCTCCCGATTCGCCGTGAAGAATTTCAACCCTTCGACGACCGAGCAAGGCCCTTAACCGTGGCACATCCTCTTGGCGCTGAATCGCCACGCACTCAGGTAAAAACTCGCGGATTTGTTTCGCCAGCAGAGGCAAATTTCTCCCCGCCACCATGCCGTAAATTTGAAACCGTTCAGGAAATTCCCGAACGAGCGCCAGAGTGCTGACACCAATCGAGCCCGTGGAACCAAGAAGCGCGAGCTTTTTCACCGATGGAACGCCTGCAGATATGCGGTGGTAAAGACCGCCGGAAAAATCAAACTATCAAGCCGGTCCAGCAAGCCGCCATGCCCCGGTAACAGGTTACCTGAATCTTTGACGCCAAAAACCCGCTTGATCCATGACTCGAAAAGATCGCCCATTTGCCCAAGAATACTGAGCGCCATGGACAATATCGAAATTTCCATCCAATTGTGCGATTCGAACAGCGCGAACGCGGCAACCAACCCGCCGACGACGGCGCCAACAACATAGCCCCACATACCGGCAACCGTCTTTCCCGGGCTGATCTCAGGCGCGAGCTTGCGAACGCCAAAACGGCGGCCAATGAAATAAGCGATCGTGTCGCCGCTCATGATAACTGCCAACACCCAGAATACCCAGGCGCGACCTCCGGGCGAGCGAAACAACAAGACCCAGTGGGGCAGGAAGTATCCCGCATAAATTGCTCCGAGTAGACTGATGCCAAGGTGATTCAGACGCTCGGCTAATGGTGCGCGGTTCGCGATGTACATGCAGAGACCGACCAACACCACCATATCCACCCAAATAAGGGAACTAATGTGGTCATTCAGGAAGATTGCCCCCGACAAACAAATTCCAAAAGCGATTCCCAGTCGTCGATCTCTGCTCCGGTTCGGAAACACGATCGTGAAGTACTCATGCAATGCGCCGACCGTCACAATAAAAAAAACTGCGGCAAACAACCATGGTGGGCTCCAGCCAACAAGAAGCACCAACAATGGCAGGCCG
>DATBEY010000323.1:0-15189 GCA_036558765.1 Binatia bacterium
GTAACCATCGTAGCTCAACAAAGCCGCGAGTGCCGCGCGGGCGAAGGGGTGCCGGTCGGCGACGATAATCGTAAGATCGGGTGAATCGGATTCAGTTTTTACCTCACTACGCATTTACCCTCCGACCAACGAGCTTTGCCCGGCCTAAGAGCAATCGGAATGCCGCGCATCGTGCACTGACGCCAACATTCGGCAGCCTGTCTGCAACCGCTGAAAATTTGCTCACTTACTGGGAAACCTGACCGAAGTTAGCGCACGTGAGACAGCAGAAGCAGATCGCCAAATTTGACAAAACTGAGCTCGCTCCTTTTTCATCCCTCGTCGCATTGGACAGGTTTGTTCGCCCAGCGATGCCGCGGAAGGTAGGAGAACTGCTCCGCTCGCCGTAAGGTCGGTCGAGGAGCTGTTAGACTGGACAGCTGCGAATTGCGCCGATCCGCTCAACCGGTGTCGGGTGCGAATAGTAATAGGCGGAATACCAGGGATGCGGCGTTAAATTCGAAAGGTTCTTGATGGTCAGGTTGACCAGCGCCTCTTCCATCGCTTTCCCGTCGCGTAGTGTGACCGCGGCGAAATGGTCCGCCTCATACTCGTGCTTACGCGAGAGCAGATTCATCAGCGGTGCAAGGTAAAAGGTCGCCGGTCCAGATACGAGGGTGAACAAAACCAGCGCCGTATGATTCGACCGTTCCAAGCCGAAGGCCGAAAACAGCGGCGCATAATTCAGCAGCAAACTCAGCAGGTACAACCCGATCAGAAGAAACAGCGTTTGCACCAAAAGCATCCGCACGATGTGCTTCATTTTGTAGTGCCCCATTTCATGGGCCAGCACTGCCAATCCCTGATCGATAGTCATTTGCTCGAGCAAGGTGTCGAACAGAACAATCCGCTTGGAACGACCCAAACCCGTGAAGTAGGCGTTCGAATGGGCCGAGCGCTTGGATCCGTCCATGGTGTAAATGCCGCTGGTTTTGAAACCGAGCTGCTTTGCCAATGCCAAAATACGGTCGCGCAACTCGCCTTCACGAAGCGGTTCGAACTTATTGAACCAAGGCGCGATGAACGTCGGGAATATGACGATCATCAGAAGCTGGAAAGCGAGAATAAAGCCAAATACCCAAATCCACCAGTAACGCCCCATCGTATCCATCAACCAGAGCACAACGAGTAAAAACGGCACACCGATCAGCACGCCCAGGACAAGTGCTTTGAGCTTATCGAGAACATAAAGCCCTGAGGTCGTCTTGTTGAAGCCGAATTTTGCTTCAAGATAAAATGTAGAGTAAACACTGGTCGGCAGGCTCGCCAGTGCAAATACCAACCCGACCGCGAGGCAGAATAAAATACCTCCGCCGTAAACGCCCAACGAATAGTGCTGCGCGACCGCGTTGGTCCTTCGATCCAGGCTGCCAAGCAATCCGCTGAACAGAACAAAGAGCGTAATCCCTCGACCGTAAATCTCGCTGCAGCGACCGAAAGAACCTCTCGCCAGAGTATATTGGACCGATCGCTCGTAGTCTTCGGCGCGAATTTTATTTCGGAAGCAATCCGGGATTTTTCGCTCGGCCCAGCGCGCCCGGACATAGCGCAGATTCAGTTCGTTGAGGATAAATTCGATGCAGAATTCGACTAGAAACAAAAACAGGAAAAGCGCGATGATAAAGTTTTCCATCTGCGCGGATGCGATATCTTGAATCAAGAAAGAATTTCGGCTCAGACTGCAGCCAGCGCAGGCGTGCTGTAGGAAAACGTTAACTTGCCGTCTTCTTCGTCGACCTCGACCTTGCCGCCCGCCTGCAGCCTGCCGAATAGAATCTCATCGGCGAGCACCCGCTTGATCTCGTTTTGAATCAGCCGTGCCATCGGCCGCGCGCCGAAAGTGGGGTCATAGCCGCGTTCCGCAAACCAATGGCGCGCGCGCGGCGTGAGCTGCAGAAATACTTTGCGCTCGTTGAGCTGCTGGTCGAGCTCGATAATAAACTTATCCACCACACGCTCGATATTTTCCTGGCTGAGCGAGTTGAAGGTGATCATGGCATCGAGCCGATTGCGAAATTCCGGGCTGAACATCTTTTCTATGGCTTCTTTGCCTTTGCCCATGTTGGATTGAGCGCCAAAGCCAAGGGGCGAGCCACTCATCTCCCGCGCCCCGGCATTCGTGGTCATGATCAGCACTATGTTGCGAAAATCGGCCTTCTTTCCGTTGTTGTCAGTGAGAGCCGCGTGATCCATCACCTGTAATAAAATGTTGAACAGGTCCGGATGCGCCTTCTCGATTTCATCGAGCAGCAAGACGGCGTACGGATTTCGATTGATCGCGTCGGTGAGTAACCCCCCTTGATCGAAGCCCACGTATCCGGGAGGCGCGCCGATGAGCCGCGACACGGTGTGCTTTTCCATGTATTCGCTCATGTCGAAGCGCAGAAACTCGATGCCCATGGTTTTCGCGAGTTGTTTCGCCAGCTCCGTCTTTCCCACGCCGGTAGGTCCGGCAAAAAGAAAACAGCCGATCGGCTTTTCCGGATGACCGAGGCCGGAGCGGGAAAGCTTGATCGTGCTGGCTAGAGTATCGATGGCCGAATCTTGCCCAAACACCACAAGCTTCAGGTCGCGATCCAAGTTTTGCAGCTGTTCCTTATCGGAGCTCGATACGCTTCGCGGCGGAATCTTGGCGATCTTGGCAACGATGTTCTCGACATCTTTCGGGCTGATCGTTTTGCGTCGCTTTTCTTCGGGCTGGATCTTTACCGCCGCGCCAATTTCGTCGATGACGTCGATGGCTTTGTCCGGCAAGCGTCGATCATTGATGTGTTTGGCCGAGAGCTTTACCGCGGCCCGAATGGCGCTGTTGCTGTAGCGCACGCCGTGGTGTTTTTCGTAGTGAGGTTTTAAACCTTGCAGGATTTTGACCGCATCTTCTTGGCTCGGTTCCGGCACTTCGATTTTTTGAAAACGCCGCGCCAAGGCCCGGTCACGCTCAAAATAGCTCTTGTAATCGTGATACGTCGTCGAGCCGATACATTTGAGCTCGCCGGAAGCCAAAGCAGGCTTCAAAATATTCGACGCATCCATGGAGCCGCCGCTGGTCGCGCCGGCGCCGACGATGGTGTGGATTTCATCGATAAACAGAATCGAGTTCGGATGTTTTTTTAGTCCGGTGAGAACCCCCTTGAGCCGCGCCTCGAAATCGCCGCGAAACTTCGTGCCGGCAAGCAGGGCTCCCATGTCTAGCGCGTAGATCACCGCGCTCTTGAGCGCGTCCGGCACTTCGCCATGATGAATTTTCATCGCCAGACCCTCGGCGATAGCGGTCTTGCCCACGCCGGGATCACCCACATAAATCGGATTATTCTTCCGGCGCCGACAGAGCACGTGAATGGTTCGTTCGATCTCGTCATCTCGACCGATGAGCGGATCAATCAAACCTTGCGCCGCTTTGTCGACCAAGTTTACCGTGAACGCCTCCAAGGGCTTCACTCGGCGCGAGGGCCGCTCCTCGCCGCTCTCCTCGTCCTCCTCGGACTGGCGATCCGCTTCTTCATCCGCGGCGATCTTCGACACACCGTGCGAAACGTAATTGACTAGGTCGAACCGCGTGATGCCTTGTTCCTCGAGAAGATAAACCGCGTAGGAATCCGGCTCGCGGTACATCGCGATCAGTAAATTGCCGCCGTTGATCTCCTTGCGCTCGGCGGACTGAGCGTGAATCACGGCCCGTTGCAAAACACGGTGGAAACTCAAGGTCTGCTGCGGGTCGTGGTCTCGTCCCTGCGGCAGCGTTTCCATCCGCGCCGCGAGAAATTCTTCGAGAGCTTTATTCAGCTTTTCAATGTCGCCGCCGCACGCGAGGATGGCTGCTTTACCGTCCTTGTCCCGCAGCAAAGCGTAGAGCAGGTGTTCCAGACTGACATATTCATGTCTTCGCGCCTTGGCTTCTTTCAATGCGAAGTTAAGCGTGGCTTCGAGTTCTTTACTGATCATTCTAAGCCTCTTCCATTGTGCATTTCAGCGGATATTCATGCTGACGCGCCAAGTTTTCAACCAGCGCGACTTTGGTTTCGGCGACTTCGTACGTATAGACGCCGGCGACGCCGATGCCTTTCTTATGTACGTGCAGCATGATCTGAACCGCCTCGGTCTGCTCCTTGTGGAAAACGTATTGCAGTACCTGCACAACGAACTCTTTGGTAGTGTAATCGTCGTTATGGAGCAGAACTTTATAAAGCGGCGGTCGCTTGACCTTTTTTTTGGTCTCGGTGACTAGGCCGTGCTCAAATTCCGGATCTCTGCGGCTCATAATGGACCCATTATTATACCCGAGATGAAATTAAATCTAACACGCTGTCAAGCCCGCTCGCAATCATCCAACCGCAACCGTCCTAAGCAATTGTTAACTTGGCGATCGCCGGATGCTATAGTGACCCCGTCTGCGCCAGGTCAGTGCGTGTCCTCAAATATCAGTGTTTCTGGAGGTATCCATGCTTTCGAACAGGGTTAGCGAGATCATGACCACTCATCTGACCAAGGCTCCCGTATCGGCATCTATTTATGAGGTGATACAGACCATGATCGCCGAGGATATCGGACGCATTATCATCACCGACGACGAGGTGCCGGTGGGAATTTTTACCGAGAAGGACGTGGTGAAACGCGTGGTTAATGCCGGTCTGGATGCGCGTAAAGAGAGCATCAAAAAGGTGATGACTTCTCCGATTCGGGCGGTCCGAGAAGAAACTCACATCATCGACGCCTTTGGAAAAATGTATCGCGGCAAGTACCGCCATCTCCTCGTGCGCGGCCGGCGCGGCAAAATTATCGGCATCGTCTCGATGCGCCGCATCCTCAACTTGGCGGTGGAGCTCGGTCAGGGGATGACTGAAGCCAAGACGCTAGGCGACATCGCCACGCCGGCCCTCGTCACTATTGACGAAAACGCCACGGTTCAGCAGGCGACCAAGCAGCTGAACGACAAGAACGTCACTGCGGTGATCGTCACCGCCGGCGGCAAGCCGACTGGCATCTTTACAGAGCGTGATGTTCTTAAGCGCGTGGCGGCAAGAGAGCTTAACGTTGGCGCGACTCCGATCAAAGAAGTCATGACCATGCCGATTATTATGATGTCGGGTTCGACGTTCGTGGGCGACGTTCTTGCCGAGATGTATCATCGTGACATCAGAAATATGCCCGTCAAAAATGACCAGGGTGAGCTCACCGGATCGGTGTCGATGCCGGAGATTCTTCAGTTTGCCCGCGCCTTTAACATTGATGAGCAGGTGCGCCGCAGCTGGAAAGAAGTCGCCGAATACCTCGATACGGAGGATCAATACACGCCGGGCTAGAAGCCGGTAATTCATTGTCTTTCAAGGCCTGTGTGTTAGAATTCAAAAATTGCTTGAAAGACCAAGGAGGCGGTATTTTGGATACACCATCGATTAACGATTTAAACATCTGCGTTGCCACCGAAAACGGTTCGGGTAGCGCATCGTCGAACAACATTTTGTTCAAGGCGATTTTTAAGATGGGCATTCCCTGCTCGTCGAAAAATATGTTTCCATCGAACATTCAGGGCCTACCCACCTGGTATCAGATCCGGGCAAACGCCGATGGGTATTTAAGTCGCAAGGATGTCATCGATGTCATGGTCATGTTCAATGATGCGACTGCCGCCAAAGACATTTACCGGGTGCGCGATGGTGGGTTGATTCTCTACGATGATTCCACGCCGTTGGCCGCAAATCTGAAGCGGGATGGCGTTCAATATGTCGGCTTTCCAGCCAATAAATTGGTGGCTAAACTGGTGCCGGCCTCACCGTTGCGTGCCAAACAGCGCAATATGGTTTATGTCGGCGCCCTGGCATACCTGTTTGGCATCGACATGTCCGTGATCAAATCGGTGCTTGAAGACACTTTTGGCAAAAAACCGGCGGTCATTGAATCTAACATGATCTGTATTGATGCCGGCTATCAATACTGCAAGGACCAAAATTTCAAGCAGAACATCGCCCGGCTGGAGCCGATTCCAAACGGGAACAAGGGGAAAATCATCACTGAAGGAAACACCGCCGCCGCCCTCGGCGCGATCTATGGCGGCGCCTCGGTGATTTGCTGGTATCCGATTACTCCTTCAAGCTCATTGGCCGAGGCGATGGAATACTACTTGCCGCGGTTGCGAAAAACCAAAGACGGGAAGAAAGCTTACGCGATCGTTCAAGCCGAAGACGAAATCGCTTCCGTCGGGATGATCGTCGGCGCTGGCTGGGCCGGAGCGCGTGCCATGACGTCGACTTCTGGCCCCGGTCTTTCACTGATGAACGAATCGATCGGGTTGGCCTATTACGCGGAGATCCCCACGGTATTTTTTATCATCCAGCGGGGCGGCCCCTCTACCGGACTGCCCACCCGCACGCAACAATCGGATCTTTCGCTCATGTACGGCGCCTCCCATGGCGATACTCGGCATATTATCCTGATTCCGCACGACATGAATTCCTGTTTCGATTTCGCGCGCCAGAGCTTCAACTACGCTGATCGCTTCCAAACCCCGGTATTCGTCGCCATGGATCTCGACCTCGGTATGAATCTTTGGTCATCGGATCCGCTCAAGCTCAACCAGGAGCCTTTCGACTACGGCAAACGATTGAGCGCCGAACAACTTGAAGAATGGACCAAAGCCGGAAAGAAATTTCGCCGCTACTTCGATCAGGACGGCGATGGGATTCCTTATCGAACCGTTCCCGGCAACGTCCACCGCTCGGCATCTTACTTTACCCGCGGCTCGGGCCACGATGCTGACGCGCGCTACTCCGAAGACGAACACGACTACAAATATATTCTCGATCGTTTGCGCAAAAAGTTCGATACGGCGCGCAAATTCGTGCCCAAGCCGATCGTGGAAAAAGAGCGCGGCGTCAAGACCGGAATCGTTTGCTACGGTTCGAGTTACGAGCCCGTGCGCGAAGCGCGTGATCGATTGAAGGCGCGGGGGCTTAGAACGAATCACATGCTGATCCGTGCGCTCCCGCTGACGAGCGAGGTCCGCGATTTCTTTGCCGAGCACGATACGATTTATTTGGTGGAGCAAAATCGCGACGGCCAGATGGCGGCCATCATTAAAGATGAATGGCCGGAGTTGGGCACGAAGATTGTCAGTGTATTGATCTATAACGGCTTGCCGGCAACCCCCCTCGAGGTCGTTAATCAGATTTTCGCCGCGGCGCAGTCAGCAAAAACGGCATAAGGATAGGATTGGAAAATGGCAGAAGCAAAAGTAAATCGACTCAATCTAACGGAAAAAGATTACGATGGCGCGGCCTCCACCATGTGCCGCGGCTGCGGTCACGATGCGATCTCAGCATCCGTGCAGCGCGCCTATTTCGAGAGCAGCATCGATCCGCGCAAGGTGGTCAAACTGAGCGGCATTGGCTGCTCGTCGAAGACGCCGGCCTATTTTTTGAGCCAATCGTTTGGGTTCAACGCCGTGCACGGCAGAATGTCGGCCGTCGCCACTGGCGCCAATTTGGCAAATCACATGTTGATGCCCATCGGTGTGTCGGGCGACGGCGATACCTCGGCCATCGGGCTCGGCAATTTTTGTCATATGATGCGGCGCAACGTCAACATCACATATATCATCGAGAACAACGGCGTTTACGGCTTGACCAAAGGACAGTTCTCGGCCACCGCGGATGTCGGCTCGGTGATGAAGGGGGGTAAAGTTAACGATATTCCGGCGATCGATTTGGCGGAGCTGGCGATCACGTTGGGCGCAACCTATGTGGCCAGGAGCTTTTCCGGAGACCGCAAACAGTTAACCCCCCTGGTTCAGGGTGCGTTGTCGCACAAAGGTAGCGCGATTCTGGATGTGATCAGCCCGTGCGTGACTTTCAATAACCATGAGGGATCGACCAAAAGCTTGAAATACGTGAAAGGCCATTTGGATCCAATTCATGACCTCGATTTCATCCCACCGTACGAGAACATCGAGGCGGATTACGATGAAGGCACGGATCACGAAGTCACGATGCATGACGGGTCGCATATCATTTTGCACAAGCTCAGTAAGGACTACGATCCGACCAATAGGCTGCAGGCGATCCAGGCGATTCACGCCGCCATCGCTGAAGGGAAATTCTTAACCGGGCTGATCTATTACAATCCGAACCGCAAAGAATTCGCCGACGAGTTAAATCTCTGCGACATTCCGCTATCGGAGCTCAGCCAGGACGACCTGCAGCCGCCCATCGAAGCTTTGGAAAGAATCAATGCTGATATGATGAAATAATCGGCGGGGTTGACTTGACAGAGGGCCTGGCGGAGAAAATCCGCCGGGCCCTTTCTTTTGAGCGATTTGCTGTCTTACAGCCCGGCCGCCGCTTGCTTTGTCGGCAGCTCCTTCCAGGCGTCAATGATTTCGCCCGAGGATGCCACCAGTCCGAAATGCCGCCGCATATTTTCCAAAGTGCCGAGGTGTAATTTCGTCTCGTACGCAGCGGAGCAATCGTCGATCATCGTCACATAGTAATCAAACATGTAGCCGTCACGCGCGGTGGTCTCGACGCAGACATTGGTGGCGACACCGCACACGAGCACACTCTGAATATTACGCGCCTTCAGCACCGTGTTCAGATCGGTGTTGATAAACGCGCTGTATCGGTGCTTGATCACCACCCGCTCGCTCGGCAGCGGCGAGATTCCCTCATAAAAGTCCGCGCCCCAGGTTCCTTCACGGCAGGTGCTCAAACCGCCTTTTTGTGACGTCCGATAGATCCAGGAGGGTGTATCGGTCCATTCACTGTGCGTGGTTCGAATATAGACGATTGTGAGCCCCACGCGACGTCCTTCCTCGACCAGTCGGAGCAGATTCGGAACCATCGCCATAGCCGCGCCGACATCCTCGCCGCGCTTCGCTGCGCTGCCGTCGGGACTGACAAAGTCGTTTTGCACATCGACTACAATCAGCGCCGCCTTGCTGGGATCGCAGCGTTCTTTCAGAGTTCGCAAAACATCCATCAGTTTTCCCCCTTCAACACCAAGAATAAAAGATAGAGATCGCAGATGGCAATCCTCGAGTCTCCATCTGCGATCCTCGATTTCAATCAATGATCATGCTTACGCTGCAAACCGCCATGCCCCATCGCCATGATCTCCGCGCGCGTGATTTTCTCCCCGGCAAGGAGACGAGGGAGGAGCGCGTCAAAGGCGGTAAAGGGATCGTGCAAGACACAGCCGGACAGTCCCATTACTGGCGTGTCACCGAGGTAAGCCATCAAAAACATTGAACCCGGTAAGACCGGAAACCCGTGTGTTTCCACCACCGCCCCGCTTCTCCGGATGCCTTCCGGTGTTTTGTCGTCAGGATCCACTGACATGCCGCCGCTGACGAGAATCACATCCGCGCCTGCCTGTTTGGCTGCTTTGATATCTCCGGCGATGACATCGGGATCATCGGGTGCCAGCTTGACGGATTCGAGTGCCGAGCCCAGCTCAGTGACTTTCTTGGTCACTACTGGTCCGAAACCATCTTTGATCCTGCCGGTAAAAACTTCGCTGCCGGTCACCACCAGGTGAACGCGCTTGGCGGGCATGGCCAGCACTGTCACGATCGCCTTTTCTCTGCAAAGCGCTTCGGCTCTTCGCACCAGTTCCTCTTTTACGATCACGGGAATCGTTCTTGTGCCAGCGACAACGGTTCCCTCTTTGACATAGCGGTCCCCGGGAAGTGTCGCCAACATGAGATCACCCAGGGAATTGAAACGGAAAAGTAAATCGCTGTCGACCTTCAGTAAGCCAGAAATTTTCGCAACCAGGTTGATGCGGCCCTCACTCGGATCGGTTAATTGCAAGTTCTCTCCCGCTGCGGCTTTCGCCAGCCGCCGCGCCGCCTCTTCCTCGTGCAGTTCGTCTCTTTCAAGCTCCATCACATAGAGGTTGCGCTTTCCCACGTCGAGTAGTTTGGAGATGTCCTCCTGGCGCACGATATGACCGCGTCGAAAGGCCGGGCCTTTGTGCTTACCCGGGACAATCTCGGTGATGTCGTGAGCCAAAGGCAACCCAATGGCTTGTTCGACGGGTATGACTTTCAGCATCTCCCTTACTCCTCAATGTGGTAATCAAACCGAGTTAGTCTTCCATCGACTCGGATTAAACGCAAGTCTCTCGGCAAGGCCGGCTCGCGCCGATTTTGCGATCGGATCTATAGCCCGTTTTGTCATTATCTCTCTCGCACTGTAGGTTCGTGCTGCGCAGGTTCTAGACGCGTTTGCTTTTCTAATGAACTGACCAGAACTTTATCGATGCGTTTCCCATCCATGTCCACCACTTCGAATCGCACTCCATTCCACTCAAAGGAATCCGATAGCGCCGGAATTCTCCCCATTTTCGTGAAAACAAAACCGCCCAGGGTCTGATAGGCATCGCGTTTCTCGCCCGGTAGCGCTTCGATATGGAAGATCTCTTTGAACTCATCGATGCTGAGCATGCCATCCAGTAGCCAGGAACCGTCGTGACGCCGCACCGCCTTGGGATCATGAGGCTGCGCGTCGAACGGAATGTCCCCGGCAATCGCTTCCAGAATGTCATGGTGGGTGAGCAAACCCTCGATACCGCCATACTCATCGACCACGAGCGCGATATGCTGGCCCGAGCCTTTGAATAGCTCCAAGACTTCGAGAGCGGTGATCGTCCGCGGCACAAAGAGCGGCTGGTGCATCGGGGCTTGAAGATTGAGCCCACGCCCCTCCAGACTGTGCGCGAGCAGATCCTTTGCTTGCACGACGCCGTCAACTTTATCGAGGCTGCCTGCGGCCACCGGGAAACAGGAATGACCGCTGGCAATAATCTTCTGCTGAATTCTCTCGCTGCTGTCATCGCGGTCCAGCCAGGCGATTTGAGTTCGCGGTGTCATCAACGACCGCGCCCGTTTGTCGCCCAGCTGCAGCACTGCATTGAGCATATCTTGCTCGCTTTCCTCGAATACGCCCGCCTCGGTTCCCTGCTGTACCAATGTCTTAATTGCTTCCTCCGTAATCGGTGGGGCGCTGACGGTTTCGCGGCCGAGCAGGCGGGAAAGCCCGTCGGTACACAGCTCCAGGAAATGAGCCATCGGCCATGCAGAACGGGTCAACAGCTGCAGCGGTCGCGCCATCAATACGGCAATGGTCTCGGGATAAACGGAAGCTATGCGTCTGGGAAGAAGTTCACCGAGAATCAGAGAAAAACAGGTGAGCACAACAGCCACAATGCCCAAACTGATCATTTCAGCAGATCCACCAGATTCGTGAAAGAGTCCATTGAAAAGCCACGGAACCAGGCTTCTCCCGGCCAATAGTCCGGTTACAATCACTAGAAATGCAATACTCGCTTGCAGCGCGGTGAGCGCTCGATTTGGCTCTCGCGTTAGCTCCAAAGCAAGCTTGGCGCGGCGATTCCCTCGTGAGATCCACTCTTGCAGGCGCGCCCTACGCGCCGCGACCAGCGCGGTCCGGGCCATTGCTAGAAAACCAGTGGCCAGGATCAGAAAGAAAATAACCAGAAGCGGTTCACCATTTCCGAACATCGAGTTTTCCTCAGGCGCTCAAATAGACCGAAAGGGGGCTAGATTGGATCACCCGGAATAATTACTAAGACACAGCCATTTCACGCAGAGTGCCCCACAGCCACCGATCATACAAAGTGCACGAATTTAAAGAAAGCCGTCTTGCAGTGATGCGGCAACCGAGATATATCGAATTTCGATAACGAAATGCAGAAACCAACAAGATCCAGCGACGCTCGAAAGGATCAAGATCTTTATGGCGGCTTGATCCGGTTGCATATTCTCCACCATGCTTCGAAAGCCCCGGTGTTCGGTCTTTGGTTTATCGAAGAGTTGGGTAGACACGGTTACAGGCTCAGTCCCGGGACACTTTACCCGTTACTGCACAGCTTGGAGCGGAAGGGATACTTGCGCTCGATCAGCGAACGTTCCGGCAAAACATCGCGCCGCATGTACCAGGCCACGCCCCAAGGTCGTAGGGCGTTACTAAGCGCGAGGCAAAAGGTAAGCGAGCTCTTTGGCGAATTGCTGGAAGACGAGTAGATGGATCACGAGGAAATAGCTCTGCCGGAAGACAGGATTGGAGGGACATCCGATGAAGCAGACTGCTTATCTGTGGAGCGGCATTGTTATTTGCGCTGTTCTCATCGTTCTTGTCCTATTCAAAATCAATAGCCTGGAGAACACGGTTCGCCTTCTCGGCGAGCCGAATGGCTCAGCATTAAGTACTGGTCAAAATTCAGTGAAGCTTGCGCAAGCCGATGCGAAGGCTGCAAAAGAACTGGCTCCGGGTTTGGGAGAATTTATGACCACGATCCAATTGCACGCAGGTAAACTCTGGTTCGCCGCGCAGGCAGCCAATTGGGACCTGGCAAAATATGAGCTTGATGAACTGAAGGAAACCATGGAAGCCGCCAAGGGACTCAATGAAGAAAAAAACGGCGTTAAGATTTCAAACGTTTTGGATTCCGTCCTGCAGACTCAAGTTGCCGGCTTGGAAAAAACCATGGAGAGCAAAAGCCAAAGCGCATTTAAAAAATCCTACGACGAAACGCTCAGCGCATGCAACGGATGCCACACGGAAGCCGGTTACAAGTTTATTCATATCGTACGGCCGACTGCTCCACCCGTTACCAACCAAAAATGGTAAATTTTTTATGATGGAGGAGAAATATGACAATGACATCTTTTCGGCGCAGAAATTCTTTAAGACTGACTTGGAAAATTCTCACCATAAGGGCATCAAAGCCGTCATGATGGTCAGAACCGCAGCTCAGGGCGCCCGCCCTCAAAACTGCCAGTCAAGGCGCGTTCCGAGGTCTAAAAGTCATCATTCCAGTGGATGGCAGGAAATGCCTCACTACGAGCAATACACGGCGGTTCACCTGGCAACATCGCCTGGCGTAGGCCAGCAAGTAACCCTAACAAAAATTGACCTGATCAAATAAGCATCGATCAAACGCGAAAGGGAGGCGAACAATGGCTCAAGTAACCCAAGCTCAAAAGAATCAACTTGCGGCACTGGAAAGAGAGTTTCAGCGACTGCAAAAAAAATTACAGGGAATCCATAAAAAGACCGGTTACGAAGATCTAGCGCACGGAGTCCTTGCGCTCGAAATCGCCGAGCACACGGTAGAAGAAACTCTCGAACACACCGGTCTCGGCGGACAGATTCAGCACAAGCGGAATCCCAAAGCGCATCGTCAGGCGAAACAGTGGCACAAGATCGTCAAGGGATTAAAAAATCAAGGAAGTAAATTTCTCAAAACCCATCCCAGCGAAGACTTAGAAACGGCTCTGAAGGCATTGGCAATCGCCGAGGGTTCAGTCGAAGAGGTCGTTGAGCGCTATGAGTAGTGACGGCGCGGAACCGGTTGCCGAATCAGCACAATCCTCCCAAGGTTCGGCCAGCGAAGTGGCAAAGCTTTTTCTCAAGCTCGGCACGATCGCTTTCGGCGGGCCGGCGGCCCACATTGCCATGATGCACGGCGAGATGGCGCGCCGGCGACACTGGGTAAGCGAAGGACGATTTTTAGATCTTTTGGGTGCGGCCAACCTGATTCCCGGACCCAGCTCCACGGAACTAGCCATTTATTTGGGCTATCACCATGCCGGATGGAAAGGACTCATCTCAGCGGGAGTCTGTTTCATTCTTCCTGCCATGCTGATGGTACTCGCGATCGCATGGGCCTACGTGAACTACGGGACCACGCCTCAAGCCACTTGGCTTCTCTATGGCATTAAGCCGGTGATCGTCGCCATCATCATTCAGGCTTTATGGGGGCTCTTCAAAACTGCAGCTAAAGGGCCTTTGTTAGTTGCAGTGGGAGCTCTTGTCATAGGGTTGTATCTGGTCGATTTCAATCCGATTGCGCTCCTTTTTGGAAGCGGCGTGTTGGTGATGTTGATCAAAAACGCGCGCCGGCTCGGAGGCGGCCAACAAAATACCGGCGCAAACGCCGCGCTTTTATCAGCGGTTGGGGCATCCTCCGTTGCTGGCATGGCTCCGGTTCCCTTCAGCATGTCCACACTATTTCTGACTTTTCTAAAACTCGGATCGGTTGTTTTCGGTTCCGGCTACGTACTTTTGGCATTTCTTCGAAATGATTTTGTGCATCGCTTGGGTTGGCTGAGTGACCGCCAGATTCTTGACGCTGTGGCGGTCGGCCAATTCACGCCGGGCCCAGTTTTCACGACCGCGACGTTCATCGGGTATATCGTCGGTGGCCTCTCCGGAGCCGTGCTCGCAACGGTGGGCATCTTTCTCCCGTCGTTTATTTTCGTTGCGATCGTTTTTCCGATCGTCGGTATACTGCGCCGTTCCTCCTGGACCGGCGGGTTTCTCGACGGAGTCAATGTCGGCGCGCTCGGTCTTATGGCTGGGGTCACCTGGCAGTTGGGACGCGCTGCGGTGATCGACTGGGTCACCGTCCTGTTGGCGCTGATCTCATGTGTGCTCGTCTTCCGTTTCGAAATCAATTCGGCTTGGTTGGTACTTGGAGGTGCAGCGGCCGGATTTATAACAAAACTTTTGTTCGCAACCTAAAGCGGAAGCATGGAAATCGACGTGCTTCGCTGATCTCTATTTACTGGGTCTTCTTAGATGCTCTCGGAGAAGCAACATTTCACAGATGTCATTTTTTCGTAAGCGGCTATCGAAAAAATCCAGCCTGGCCATTGATTGAAAAGATTTAAGAACTCAGGAGGAAATTATGAACGAAGTAAGCAGCGTCGGTAACCTCACCTTTAGGATGCATCATACGATGCTCCCGGTGGCGGATCTCGATCGGTCTATTAATTTCTACACGCGCCTGCTCGGCATGAAACTAAAGGAGCGCCACGCCAGCGAGGCGCGCAAAGTCGAAGTCGCTCTGATCGGCTACGGCCACGAGGCGAGTGCGCCGTTTTTGGAATTGATCAAAGACACGAGCGAGAGAGCGCCGAAGCAGGTGACGCCGGCAAACATTCATGTTGGCATCGACACCAGCGATCTGCGAAAACTCTGCGCCATCCTAGAAAAAGAAGGGGTCACGTTCATACGCCCGTTCAAACAGCGCTCGGATGGCATGGGTTTCAGCGCATGGATCTGCGACCCGGATGGCCACGAGCTTGAATTGGCGGAACGACATTCGCGCCCGTAATGGATTCCCTCGTCG
>DATBEY010000324.1:0-3008 GCA_036558765.1 Binatia bacterium
GAGATTGAGAACGAAGCGATCAAGACCACCGACCTGCTCGCCGGCGACAAAAAACGCACGATGCAGTTCCTCGAGGATCTCGCGGAAAAATTGCGAGTCGAGGCGCGCGACTATCTCGGCGAACGGATCGCCGCGCTTTTCACAAGCAGCCAAAGCCCTGGCGCGATTGAGCAGCGGGCGAAAGAACTGCTTGAAGAAGAGATTCCACCATTTTTCGGCGCCAAACTCGGATCGTTTTTTAATGAGGTGAATCGCAAACTGGAAGAGGTCATTGTTCCCTATGAAGCGCGACTTGACGATTTGCTGGGCAGCTTACGTTCCGCAGCAGCCGATCTGTTCGAAATTCCCTATCGGCCTTCGAGTGCAAGTAGCGCCTTTGAGATGCGCCACAAGCCCTACTGGGTTACACAAAAGTGGAACACATCCATCAGCCCGGTTTCCGAAGGCTTCTCGGATCGTTTCTTCCCCTCCGAGATACGCAAACGTCGGACCCAGAAACGGCTTACCGGAGAAGTGGAGAGCCTGATCATCCACAACGTCGAAAACATCCGCTGGGCAACTTTACGTAATCTAGACGCCGCATTCCGGCGCATCTCAGCCGCTTTTGACGAGCGACTCAGAGAAACTGCTCAAGCCACCCGGCACGCGATGGTGGCAGCGCAACTGAAACGAAAGCAAAACGAAAGCACGATTGTCGCTGAGCTTGCACGGATTCGGCAAACGGGCGCGCGCTTGGCGGAGCTGGCCGATGCGCTCAGCCATTACCTCGATGCATAGATCGAGCGGAACGCAAAAAAAGTCCGAGCGAGGACGAAAAGATGAGGTCGCGCGGTTTCTGTTTCCTCAGCGATTGACAGCCTCCCCAGGTGGGGTTATCGGCAGAGCGGTTGTGGGGCTTCGTCTTTCGTTTTACGCACCACAAATTCCATTTATGTAGCGCGCAGTTGTTTGGCTGCTAGTCCGTGTGATATCAAAGAGGGCAAGGAGCGTTTAGATGGAGGAAGGGACCAAAAGACTGTTTGTGGGGCTGAAGGTCACCAAGGCGCTACAAGACGACCTCGCGAATCCGGCGCCGGGCACGAAGCAATATTTCGAAGGAACCAGCGACGAATACCTGCAGATCATCAGCTTGGGGGAAGAGAAGTTTATCGGCCGTTATCTAAAAGACGGTTTTCCTGCCGCAAACATCGGCGACGTGAGCCGAAATGTTTGTAGTCTGGTCAAGCTCATCACCCGCGGCCGGCGCATCGAGGAGAACGAAGTTCATATTTATGCGTGTTGACGGGACGATCTCCTTGACGGGCTGCTCCGAAGCGGAAAAATTCTAACCGCCCGATCGTTATCGAATCTTTTACTGCAATCCAGCGGCTTGCAAAAATTGTAGGTCGATGAATCGCTCCACCGGCGGGATCGGCGGTTTAAGCTCGCCGGCCTCGGCCATCACTCGCAATACTTCGCTGAATCCTTTGACATCGATTTCCCCCGCCTTTGGAAAAACGCCGCGATCGGGCTCGAAGTAGAGTCGGAGCGTCTCGCGCGCAATGGTTTCGGAAGTCCCGGTGGTCTCGACGATGAGGCGGACCATTTCGTCACGATTCTGAGCCTCGCGCATGTAACGATAGGAAGCGGCAAGAGCGCGGGCATAGCGCACCAAGGCATCCTTGTTCTGATTAGCCCATGAGCGGCGCACGGCGCCGACGATAAATTGAAAATTGCTCATCGCTTCGGTGGAAACGCCGAGGCGGCGATAACCTTCCTGCATCAGCAGAAAGTCTTCGGGTTGTCCCAGAGGCACGGCGTCGCACTCGCTTTTCTTCAGGCAGGCCGAGCGGGCCGGCGTACCGACGAGTTCTTTGACTTTGAAATCGCTTTCCTTGATGCCATGCAAAGCCAAGAGTTTGCGGGTCGAAATGGAAATTGTATCGACCGCAAGCGACAGACCGACGGTTTTGCCTTTGAGGTCGGCGAAGTTCTCAATGTCCGCCCTGGCGATCAGGCTGTAGATCGGCGTTCCGGTTTCGCCGAACACTGCAACATTCTCCGAACCGTTCAGCACGTCTTGGATCAAATAAGGCGTCGCGGTGCGTGTAATATCGACGACGCCCTTCGACAGAGCTCGGACCATGTTAGCCGCACCCCCATTAATGGGGAGAACTTCCAGGGCGATACCCTCGCGAGCGAAGAAGCCCTTACGCTGCGCGAGATGGAACTGCAACGCGGATACGGTTTTGAGCGTTGAGGGGATTTGACCGTAGCGCAATGTAATATTTTGGCCATGAACGTTACGAGGGAGTACGAAAAACACGCTCGCAACGAGCAGAAATAGGAATGGCTGCATTGGAAGACCTCCTCCGCCGGTGGTTGAAACTGCGCGCTTATAACTCAGCCGGCGCCTTTTGTCGATGAGATCTGGCCGCGGTTTAGCATTTCGGCGCTGCATCGGCGCCGACGATCTGCTATAAGTATCGGATGCAAATCCTCCAGGTGACGCTTTGGATTTATGGCATGGCGTTGAAGCGCGCCCTGGAGTGCGTGCGGAAAAATCTCGTCGTGAGCTTCGCTCCATTAGTCTACAGCCTGCTGCTTTCGGCCGCGGCGATTATCGCTCTACCTTTGGGCTTCCTCGGCGGCTTCGTGCTCGGTCTGGTCGCGCAGGCCTGTCTCAGCTCGGGTCTATATCTCGTGAAGAATATGATCGATAGCGGCAGAGCGGATGTAAACGATTTTGCACGCGGTTTTAAGGTCTACATTTGGGAGTTGATCACGATCTCATTCATGCTCTGGATTCCTCTGAAGATTGCCGGTATGGCGCTCGCGACGGTTCCCAATGGCGGGTTGATTTACTTTTGCATTGAGATCGCGCTTTTCGTTTTGCTCAATCCTCTGCCTGAATTGATCTATCGCAGTCGTACATCGGGCCCGGAACTGTTGAGCGCGAGCTACAATTTTATCGTCGAGAACTGGATCGAATGGCTGGCCCCGAACATTATTCTTTTTGTCATCGGTGA
>DATBEY010000325.1:0-4440 GCA_036558765.1 Binatia bacterium
AACATTTTTACCGCGATACCTCGGCCGCCGGGAAGACGTGCTCCGACGTGACCCCAGAGATCGCCGATTTCCCAATCGAGAATTTTTGCGGCGATTCTCAATTCATCCTCGATGGTTTTGATATTTTTGCGCAGCGCGCGGGCATTCGGGTTTTTACCCAGGTCCATAGTGTTTACTCGCAATCTTTCCGGTTGAAGACTCATTATGAAGCCACTTTGCGCCTCAAGTTGTAGGACATGGGATTCTCTTTTTGCGCAGAAAGCGTGAGGTAGTCGAATTGCTGGCGCCAGGACACATCGGGCGGCAACAAACAGCCGAAGCAATCCACATGCGGAAACCAGTTGGCCTTGGCGTCTTGTACCAGATGCGGTGGCTCTTTGCCGTTTTGTAGCTCCTTAACCGTATTTAGTAAAAACCGGCGTACAGCGATCACCGCTTTGTCGCTGACGCCGAGGTGCTCTTGGCTGCGGTCAAAAATCGCTCCCATGCTTTCTGTCGCGCAGGCGTCATGGTTCAGGAAGTCCTCAATCCCGGTGAAATTGACACTCTTCTGCATTACCCGATCCTGGAGATAATCGTTGGCTGCATTGCGAATTCGGGTGTAGTCGGGCTTGATCTGTTTGCGCCGGTGTACTTCCTCTTCGCGCACCGCGCGGTCGCGACGAAAGCCAATATCATAACGCCAGCAGAGGCGATCGTCGGCGGGTACATACGTATGAATTTCGTAGCCTTCGAGCTCGTTGGTCGGCCGCCCCGCCGGAACGCAGCCGTAAACCGGCATCACGAAGGCGGAAAACCGGATGTACTGCCGGTCATTGTTTTTGCGTGTGGCGACCAGCCGGACGCCGAAGTCTGTGTCTTCGGTCTCGTAAAATGGCGCCGTGTCGCTTTTGTAGAGCGGCTGATTGCGCTCGTCGGTGAATGCGCGATGTAAAAAGGAGAGATGCGAGGAGTCGCATTCGCCTTCGAGCCCTTGAAGATAGTTGCATTCGAGCAAGCATTTGGTCACGTACGTATATTCGAGCGGCACCCGTGTCCACTCGTAATTGGGGAATAACGGCATCTTTTCGGGCGGGCCGAGATAAGCATAAATGACGCCGTTTGCCTCGCGAGTTGGATAAGCGGCGTGCCGGAGTTTGTGCCGAAAATCGCTGCCCGCGGGCTCGGCTGGCGTCTCGAGGACATTTCCTTCGACATCGTACTTCCAGCCATGATAGATGCAGCGCAGCCCGCATTCTTCGTTGCGGCCGAAGAAAAGCGACGTGCCGCGGTGCGCGCAGTGCTCGCCGATCAATCCGATTCGACCTTGGGTATCCCTGAAGGCAACTAATTCTTCGCTGAGGATTTTGACCCGTACCGGCGGACAATCCGGCGCGGGAATTTCTTCCGACAGCAGTGCTGGAATCCAGTAGCACCGCATGAGATTACCCATCGGAGTTCCCGAGCTGGTCTGGGTGATCAACTCATTGTCTTCCCTTGAGAGCATCTACACTCCTTATTGAATTGCTAAAGGTCCAAAGTGTTCAAGCGCTCAAATTCTCGATCCGTCAGGTATCGAGCGCGCTCGCGGCGAAAATCTGGCCGTAGGACGGCGCGCTCCTGATCATGCCTTGATCGACGTTGTATCGGATAAACGCATCGATGGTCGGCTTGTTGGCTTTGATACCATACTTCCATGGATCGCCCCATGCGGCGATTTGCTCTTTCATGCGCTCTCGCAGGTAAACGACTGAGAAGCCGCCGCGATCGCTGAGGATATCGTCATAAGCGAGTTGCTTTGCCTGTTCAAAAGCAGCGTAGAGCTTACCGGCGAGCTCAGGGTGACTGCGATCCAGTTTCCGGCTCATCGCGATCATATGCACGGGCGTATAAATCCCGGTTTCGCGATAGAGCCTTTGATCTTCTTCGGCGTAATTGGGAAACAAGCGCGTGATCCGGGGATCGTTTTCGAGGCTCGCGAACATCTTCGTGTCGGAGATATCGGTGATCATGGCGTCCAGTTCGCCGGCGATCAAGCGTTGCGACATATTTTTGGATTCGTCGACATACTCGATCTGCACCTTTGTATCATGAATCGGGAACACTTCCTTTGCCTGCAATACCCAGTGCACCGCCGCAAAGTCGATGCCGTAACGCTCGTTCAATAAACCGCGCGCCCATACGGTAAGTGCGGTGCGGTATGTGCGCGAGCCGATGCGCTTGCCGGCGAGATCTTGGGGCGTGCGAATTTTAGAATCCACGCGGCAGAAGATCAGCTGGTAGACGGGCTTGCGCTTGGAGAAAATCGGCAGGCCGACGATTTGCCAGCCCGCCTCGATGGCCGGCAAGAAGTAGCCGATATTCAGATCTATCAGACCAAAGTCGCCGTCCCTCAACTTCGGTTCTTCCTTGTTGATCATCGATGACGATTTGCTCGGTTTTAGTTTCACCCCGTCGATCGGCACGCGTCCTTCGAGCAACGGCAGGGTAATGTCATAGCGCATTACCGGAAATTCGATGTCCAAAGGATGATCAACTGACATATGGAGAATTCTTCGCGCGAATCGTGCGTTCCTGTCAAGGGGCGAAACGCTTCGAGCCGGAAGCCGGCTTGATTCGCGACGTGCGGATTTCTGTCAGCCCGGACGGTCGGCGAGTTTGTTTAACCGAGCGGCTAGAATATTCGGTTGGCCATGTTGCGAGGAGAAAAAGCGCTCCACTTCTTCATTGGACACGGCATTGAGGGTCGCCGGATTCCAACGCGGCGTTTGGTCTTTATCAATCAGACGAGCACGAACGCCTTCGAGAAAATCGGAACGGGCACAAAAGTTGAGCGACATGTCCCATTCCCGAAGAAAAATATCTTTGAGAGAAAGCGGTTTGCCACGGCTGAGTTGCTGGAAGATCACTTTGGCAGAGGTCGGCGAGCCGCTGAGATAATTCTGAATCGCGTTGTGCATCCATTTATCATTGCCGTTCCAGGCGCGGAGCGCGGCGTCCACTTCCTGCACAGATTTTCTTATGGTCAAGGACCGAATCAAGTCGAGACGCTGAAGGATCTCAGGAGATTTCGCTGCCGACGTTTCAGCGAATTGTTCGAGATGCTGTTGTAGAAGGATCTTGTTTTGAAGCCGGTTAGCTGTCCAAGGCAAATCTTGCAACCCCGCCAGTACGGTTGCCTTTTTATCCGACCGGATCTCGAGGTCTGCCATACCGATCGCTACGGCATCGGTGCCCTTGAAGCGGGCGGAAGTCAATCCGAGAAACAGTCCAAGCCCTTCGGGCAATCGATTCAGGAAATACGTACCGCCGACGTCCGGGTACAGGCCGATGGACATCTCGGGCATCGCCATCACAGTCCGCTCGGTAACGACTCTAAACGATGCGCCATTCATGAGGCCGATGCCGCCGCCCATGGTAATGCCGTCGGCCCAACAGAGAACCGGTTTCGAGTACCTATGGATGAGGTAATCCACAAAGTACTCAATGGCAAAAAACTCGGCGGCACATTCCAGGACCCCGCTGGTTTTTAGCTCGCTCACTAAAGCTTTTACATCGCCACCCGCGCAAAACGCCTTATCGGAGTCGGCGTGAAAGATTACGCATACGATTTCAGACTGTGCCTCCCAGGCGAGTAATTGCTCTTCGATTGCTTGAAACATTTCTAGCGTGAGCGCATTCAGAGCCCGCGTGTTGTTGAGTTCGACTAAGCCGATGGTATGCCGTCCGGCTTTTTCGAGGCGAAAATCGGTTCCGGGGACAGAGTGAAGGCTTCTCGTCATCCTAGGGTATGATCCTATTCATCGGGGCACAAAAATGTAAACCGCTGACACTCGGCGGTGGCAGACTTTGTTCCCCATCTGGCGTTCTGAACCGGCGATAATCGTGGTTTCTTTTTTTTATCGATAGCTTAGCGGTTTTGTGATACAACTGAGCTTGTGGCATTGAGCTTGCTTGACGTCGCACTGTTGCAAATTACCGACAGTGAGGGACAAATGGAATCAAGTATAAACGAAACTTCTTACTCTATTCAGTACGAGAAGGAAACATTCAACGCAGCTGTTTGTCATCGTTGCGGTGCGAGAATGTTTCCTGCGGAGCTGCTCGAAGCCCACATGGACCGGCATGAACTAAAGGATATGTACTTGCAAGGCGAACTGAAGAAACTTCAATTCGCCATGAACCGGATGCGCTAGTTTAGATATGCCGACACGATCGGCGAACGATGTGCCCGAGCGCAGGCGTGAATTCTCCTCCTCATTCACGTTTTGCTGCCATCGCCGCGGGTGTCCTCACAGGAGGACACCCGTCCCCCAACAGAACTGATTCTTCTCAGTCGATTTATCGACACGCTTCATGACCTCGCGACAGAGTAGCCGCGGTTAAGAAACTTTGTAAACCGCGCAATTCGCCCCATCGACCCGAAATCGCTGCGTTGACTTGAAAAATCGCTCTTGTTGG
>DATBEY010000326.1:0-4552 GCA_036558765.1 Binatia bacterium
CGGCGAATTAAAAAAAGCGAACCGCGTCTTTGACTTCCGCAAGGGCTTCGTATTATCAGTAATCATTACTATTAAGGAGGAGGGTTTATGGCAAAAAACTTGGCGGGCACAAAGAGTCACGAAAACCTGAAGCATGCCTTCGCCGGCGAGTCTCAGGCGAATCGACGTTATCTATATTTTGCACGGGTCGCGGATATCGAAGGCTATCCCGATGTGGGCGGTCTTTTCCGCGACACGTCTGAAGCTGAGACCGGCCACGCCTTCGGGCACCTCGATTTTCTAAAAGAAGTGGGGGATCCCTGCACCGGGGTGGCGATCGGCAACACGGCGAAAAATCTCAAGTCGGCGGTCGAAGGCGAAACCTACGAGTACACTGAAATGTATCCGGGGTTCGCTAAGACCGCGCGCGAGGAAGGACTGCCGGAACTGGCTGAATGGTTTGAAACTCTAGCCAAGGCGGAGAAATCCCACGCCGGCAGGTTCAGCAAAGGCCTCGATACGCTGGGCAGTTGAGGAGAAACTGGTTCGATCGGCGGGAGGGCGGCTTATGGCGACTCTCCCGCCGGATCGAGGATGGTTGAAAAGACGTTTACGGATTGAAACACTGTTTAGTCAGAACTATGGAAAAAGTCGTGCTCGACGATATTTTGGGATTCGGTGCCTACGAAACGGTTCGCGACAACTTTCGCAAGGACATCATCGAAAAGAAAAAAAAGCGCCGGCTCGCGGTCGGCGATAAGGTGTCGCTGGTTTTCGAAAATCGCGACACCGTGATTTTTCAAATTCAGGAGATGTTGCGCGCGGAACGGATCACCGATCTCGATAAGATCCGCGAGGAAATCGCTGTTTACAACGAGCTCATTCCCAACCCTGGGGAACTCAGCGCTACGCTGTTTTTAGAGATCGAAGATCAAAGTCATATGCGCGATGACCTGCTCAAATTTCTCGGCATTGACGAATGTTTGTCCTTGAGAATCGGCAGCCGTTCGGTGCCGGGGCGATTCGAATCGGGGCGCAGTAAAGAAGACAAAATCAGCGCCGTCCAGTATGTGCGTTTTTGCTTCGATGAGGAGGCGCGCCGAGCTTTTATTGCTGGCGAACGCGCCGAGTTGATTATCGAGCATCCCAATTACCAAGCGCGAGCTGTTCTTGCTCCTGAAGCGCAGCAATCACTGGCCGAAGATCTAGCTCTATAACATGGTAAAAACCAGAAAACAGGCGCGAACCACCAAGCAACTCGGCACGATCTGGGACACGATCAAGAGCGACAAATCTCATCCCACCGCAGACCAAATTTATGACCGCGTGCGAAAAAAACTACCGAGCATCAGCCTCGGCACAGTTTACCGGAACTTGCAGAAGTTGGTTGCCGATCAGAAGTTGCAGGTCCTGATGCGCGGCCGATCCCAGCATTTCGATCCGCTGGTGGAGAAGCATCAACACTTTATTTGTGAAATATGCGATCGGGTCTATGATGTCGTGCTCCAGAATCAAAGAGAAATCCAACCTGTCAAGCTGCCCCACGAAGGATTCAGAGTGACCTCGCATCAACTCGCTTTTTACGGGATCTGCAGGCATTGCTCGAAGTAGTCGTCGATTAGAACCATTGTATTCCCTGATGACGGGAGCTAGAGTCGGAGATCCTACGCGGTGCGGTCATGCCCGACGTCTACCTTCCTGCCGACTCGCAGCGGCGGTTGATCAAAACCGCCCGGCAAACGCTTGAAGCGATTACTCGCGGGTACGGACACGGCGAGCGCAGCGAGAGCGATCCTGATCTCGACTGCATCAAGTACGGCGCCTTTGTAACGTTGTTCAATCGGCATCTTCTGCGCGGCTGTGTCGGGACGTGTGCGCCATCCAGCGGGCTTGCGAATACTGTCATCGAAATGACCGAAGCCGCGGCGAAACGTGACCATCGAGTCAAACCTGTGCGGATCGATGAACTCGCTGACATTCAGATCCATATTTCCGTCATTTCACCACTTGATCCGGCTGACCAACCGCTCGATCTGGAGATCGGGAAGCATGGCCTTCACATCGTGCGGCATCACAAACGAGGCGTGCTCTTACCTCAGGTCGCAGTAGAGCGCGGCTGGGATGCATCGGCGTTTCTGGAGCAGACTTGTGTTAAAGCAAACCTGCCGGGTAATGCTTGGCGCTGGCCGGGGACCCAAATCTCTCTGTTTACAGCCTTGGAGATCGAGGAGGAAAAATGAAACGACGCGGCTTTCTCGGCATCGTTGGGAGCGCCTGGTTGCTTTGGTTGCGCGGCGTCGGCGAAGCGATGTGCAATCCTTCCCTGGTCGAACTATTTCATCATGGGCGACATTTGGTGCAGGCTCGAGGTAACGGTGCCAGGGCGCCATCGCTTGGCTCTTACTTCGTCAACTGGTTTGGACACTCAAGTTTTTTGATCCAGTCCGGCAGTCACACAAAAGTGGTTGCCGATCCGAATTTCAACGTGACCCCTGGCATCCAAGCCGATGCGGTGACCGTCAGCAACGATCATTTTACCCATAACAATACTGGGGCAGTGACCGGAGATCCGGTGATCCTGCGTGGGATCACCTTCAAGCAGACGTGGAATCCCATCCGCACCAGCGTCAAGGACATCACCATCGTTAATATTCCGAGTCAACGAAGCGCGAGTTGGGGAGCGATTGCCAATTCGATTTTTATCTATGAGATGGGAAGCTTGTGTATCGCCCATTTGGGCAATATTGGCCATCTCCTGAGCCCGGAACAAGTCAAGGTGTTGCAGCACGTGGACGTGATGATGGTTCCTGTCGATGCCATGACCAATCTGGCGTTCGAGGACATCATCAAAGTGATCGACCAGGTGAAACCGCCGATTGTGATCCCGATGCACTATGATGTGGTGCGCCAGGGCGAACTGTTCGCGACCTTTGCGCGCGATCATTTCCCGGTCAAGCGAATCTCGCAGTCGCAGCTTACACTCAATCGTGGCATGCTGCCCAAATCCACAGAAGTGTATGTTCTGCAGCATCCGCGCCCGAGCTTATTTGGCGAGTAAAGAATGTTCACATGCGGGACGAATTCTGACCCCGTCGGTTGATGTTTGGCTACTTTCTCCTATAATAACCGCATTGTTCGTTTTCCGTGAAAGGGTGGAACTTGAACCCAAGCGATGTAGATTTTTTTCGTCGGCTGTTGAATCAACGGATTAGTGAGCTGCGCTTTGAGGCGGGCAAGACCGTGGAGAACATGGACGAGGACGGGAATTTCCCCGACCCCACGGATCGAGCCTCTTTAGAAGCAAGCCGGAATTCCGTTCTGCGCATTCGTGATCGCGAGCGCAAGCTCATTTTCAAAATTCAGGAAGCGCTGCAACGGCTCGAGAACGGCGAATATGGGATCTGCGAAGAGTGCGGTGAGGAAATCGGCATCGGACGATTGAAAGCGCGGCCGGTGACGACGCTTTGCATCACCTGCAAATCCAGCCAGGAAATCGAGGAACGCAAAGCGAAGCGGGTGGTTTGAGCTCGCCAAACAATCTCATGAAGCTTAGAAAAGCTGTCATCCCCGTCGCAGGACTCGGCACCCGATTTCTGCCCGCCACCAAAACGGTCCCGAAGGAATTATTGCCGATCGTCGACATTCCATCGATTCAATACGTCGTGCAGGAGGCGGTCGACGCGGGCATCGAAGAAATTATTTTCGTTACCGGTCGCGGCAAAGACGGAATCGAAGACCATTTCGATGAGGCGCCCGAGCTCGAACAAGTGCTCGCAGATCGTGGCAATGACGAAATGGTGAAGATGCTGCGAAAGATCGCCGAAATGACCGAAGTTGTTTCGGTCCGGCAGAAAAAGCCGCTGGGATTGGGCCATGCGGTCCTCTGTGCCCGCGATCTCGTGGGCACAGAGCCCTTTGCTGTCATGCTGGCGGATGACCTGATCGACAGCACGACGCCGTGCATTCGCCAATTGCTTGATATTTTCCAGAGCACCAACGAATCCGTAATCGCATTGATGGAAGTGCCGCAAACCGAGGTACATCAGTACGGGGTAATTAAGGGGAAAGTGTCGAAGGAGCGACTTTACGAAGTGGAGGGCATGGTAGAAAAGCCCCCCCCTAAGGACGCCCCCTCGCGGATGGCGATTATCGGACGATACGTGCTGCGTCCGGAGATTTTTCCAATTCTGCAAAACCTTCCCACCGGCAAGGGCGGTGAGATTCAACTGACGGACGGTTTGGCTCAGCTTGTGCGCGAGCGAAAAGTTTACGGCTGCGAGTTCACCGGTGATCGGTACGACATCGGCGACAAGTTCGGATTCGTTCGCGCTACAGTAGCCTACGCGTTGAAACGGCCAGACCTAAGAGATAAGGTGATCGAATATTTAAAATCAGCAAAGAACTAAACGGGGCCGTAGCTCAGTTGGGAGAGCGCTAGAATCGCACTCTAGAGGCCGTGGGTTCGACTCCCATCGGCTCCACCATTACAAGTAGTTACAAATCTCCAGTTCTTGGTTGTGTCCATGATGTGACCGGGACTGGAGGTTTGTAATGACACATCGTGCCGATTCTG